>NZ_JAUSTY010000018.1 GCF_030813115.1 Bacillus horti
ATGATGCCTACAAGCTCCTCCCGCTGCACACCTCGGGCTCTTAGAGCGTGAGCTATTTGATTCGCTTTGTCGTTCAGCTCCTGATAGGTCAGGCTCTGTTGACCGAATCGAATCGCCTCCTGTGCTGGGCGCTGACGTACCTGCTCTTCAAACAGAACATGGATCGCTTGCTCGGGAAAACCAATCGGCTCTGGATTAAATTGTGACACTAGATACTTACTCTCCTGATCAGTAAGCATATTGATCTCAGCAAGCTTTAGCTCAGGATTGTTAGAAACACTTTCTAAGATAGCAAGAAAATGCTGGCTCATTTGTTCCATTGTTATCCTGGAGAAAAGCTGTGTATTATATTCAAGAGAGAATAATAGCTTTTCATCGCTTTCATTAGCAGCAAGTAAAAAATCAAATTTTGAAACCGAATGTCCATGATCATACGGAGTGATCTCTAAACCACCAAGTTGCCAATCGGTCATCTCCATATTTTGCAAAGTAAAGCTAGTATTAAATAATGGATTTCTACTTAAATCACGCCGAATATCTAACTGATCAAGCAGCTCCTCCAGTGGATACTCCTGATGCTCAAAAGCATGAATAACCTCTTCCTTAACCGCCTGTAGGACGTCACCGAAGCCTAACTTTTTCTCAGGGTACAGCCGTAATGCTAATGTGTTCACAAACAGACCAATGATTTCCTGTGTGTCCGTATGACGCCTTCCAGCAACAGGAGAGCCTACAACCATTTCTTCCTGACCCGTGTATTTCATAAGGAGAACACTATATGCGGATAATAAAATCATATACAGTGTCACACCATCCTGCTGCAAGCTCCTCTTTAACCTGGCCGTGCCCTCTCTGCCTAGCTCAAAATGAATTTGCCTGCCCTCAAAGGTCTGTACAGGAGGCCTCACATAATCCGTTGGAAAATCTAGAACCGGGATGTTTCCTGTGAATTTATTCGTCCAGTAATGCTTCTGTTCATCCCGAACTTTACTCTGATTTTGGTACTGCCATTGCGTATAGTCCTTATATTGAAGACGAACCTCGGGTAATGTTTCTTCTTTATAGAAAGCTGAAAGCTCCTTAACAAGTAGATTTAAAGACACACCGTCAGAAATAATGTGATGCATGTCCAAAACTAACACATGCTCCTGTAAGGATTCCTGAATAACCCCGACCCTAAACAGTGGAGCTTTTGTAAAATCAAACGGTTGAATCTGGTCTTTAACAGCTGAACGAGTAGCCCTTCCTTGAATAACATTTAGTTTAAAATCTGGTACCGGATGAACTTTTTGAACGAGCTCTTCTCCTAGCATTTCAAAGCTTGTTCTTAATGCTTCATGACGCTGTAGGAGTAATAGAAATGCTTTCTCTAAACGAGCTAAATCAAGCTCACCTTTTATATGTAAGACAATTGGAATATTGTAGCTAATCCCCATAGTGTCTAACTGGCTAACAACGTACATTCGTTTTTGAGCAGGAGAAACAGGATAAAATTCCCTCTGCTCCACTGGTTCAATAGGTAAAAAACTCTTGCCCTCTAGCTCCTGAATATAGGCTGCCATCTTTTGTAGGGTAGCATGCTCAAAAATAGCTCTTAAAGGAAACTCAATATTAAAGTGCTTATTAATACGAGATGCCAGAATCGTAGCCTTTAGAGAATGTCCACCACAATCAAAAAAGTGATCCTTTTGTCCTACTCCTTCAATTCCTAAAACATCCTCCCAAATACTAGCTAACCCCTGCTCCCATTCGCTAACAGGTGTGCTCTTCTGCTCCAACTGAGCATAGCTGACTTCAGGCTCGGGCAAAGCCTTCCCATTAATCTTTCCATTTGCTGTTAATGGAAGAGAATCCAGTTGGACATAGTATGCGGGAAGCATGTAAGCAGGAAGCTTTTCCGCTAAGCTTTCCTTTAAGGAAGATACTGAAGGTTTCCTTGTCTCTTCAAACACAAAATAAGCACAAAGATAGCTATGCTCCTGCTTATCATTTCGAACCACAACCGTTGCCTCACTTACTCCATCAAATCGAAGCAAATGCTGCTTGATTTCATCCAGTTCAATTCTGAATCCACGAAGCTTTATTTGCTGATCCATCCGGCCCCAATATTCAATTCGACCATCAGGTAGCCAACGTGCTAAATCCCCAGTTTTATATAAAACACCTTCTGGCTGATAAGGGTTCGCTATAAACCTTTCTCTAGTAAGACTTTCATTCTGCCAATATCCTTTTGCTAATCCCTCTCCACCAAGACAAAGCTCTCCGATAACTCCAATTGGTGACAAGTGATTATTTTTGTCTAGAATTAGAGCGGTTGTATGGCTAATAGGTCGTCCAATAGGAACATTTTCCACTTGGTCATCCCATTCATTAATTGGTTCATAAAGAGCAAAAACAGTACTTTCAGTAGGACCATACACATTGACTACTCGGTTTGGCCCTAAGTAGTGAATTGCCTTTTCCACATGATACTTTGATGTTTTTTCTCCACCAAAGAATACTTTTCTGATGTTATTTAAACTTTCAATGCTTTCTTCAACCAATGCGTTAAATAAAGCGGTTGTGATAAAGAATACCGTAATTCCTTCCTGCCGAATCGTATCTGATAGCTGCTTTAAATCTAAGAGATTTTCTTTTCTTAGCAAAACTAATCTAGCACCATTTAAAAGAGCACCAAAAATATCAAAGGTTGAGCCATCAAAGGAAAAGCTAGATAATTGCAAAATACAGTCATCTGCCTCAAGCTGTATATAATTTGTATTTTTAACTAGTCGACTAATATTGTAATGACGAGTTAAGGTTCCCTTTGGCTGACCGGTTGAACCAGACGTATACATCATGTAAGCTAAATCACTTGATTGATTCACTTCGTCTAAATTTTCAGTAGGTCCACTATACAGTTCTTCTGATCCAAGATTCAGCGTAACTCCAGAAAACTTGATCTTGGAAAGCAAATGGTGTTGTGTCAGCAAATATCTACTGTTGCTATTCTCCAAAATAAAGGAAATACGCTCTTCTGGATAATCAGGATCAATAGGAACATAGGCTCCACCGGATTTCAACACCCCGACTAGACCAATAATCATTTCCAAGGAACGATCAGCCATAATTCCCACTAAGTCATTAGGCTCCACTCCCTGAGCTCTTAATACTCTAGCCACTTGATTTGCTTTTCTATTTAGCTCTTTATAGGTCAATGTTTCACCCTCAAAAACAACCGCTACCCGATCTGGGTACTTCTCTACTTGCTCATGGAACAAAGCATGTAGAGTTTGCTCTCTCGGATAGTCACCGGACGTCTGATTAAAATCAATTAGAATTTGTCTTTCCTCTTCCTGACCTAACAAGCATATGTCTCGTAGCTCTATATCAGGGTTATCTAATCCATAACGGATGACTCTATTAAAATGATTTGCTATTTTTTCGATAAAAGATGTGTCATATTCTATAATGCTATAATTTAAGCGAATAGTTAAAACGTCCCCAGGTACTATACTTAGGTTAAAACCGTAGCTACTCTGCTCAAAGACCTTTACATTATCAATATCAAAGGGAAGCCCCTTTTTTGAATGCCTAAGCTCCTCATCAATGGGGTAGTTTTCAAATGCTACTAGGCTTTGAATGAGCTCTGACTTATGATCTGTTTCCGCTTGAATATCAGCTAATGGATAGAAGGAATGCTCATTTGACTGCAAAAGGTCATGCTGTACCTGTTGAATAACTTCTTTAAAGGTCTGCGTTCCCTCTCCTTTAACCCGAACAGGAATTGTATTAATGAATAATCCAACCATTTTTTCTACACCAACAACATCTGCTGGTCTACCAGACACCACAGTACCAAATACAACATCATCTGTAGCATTATAATGCTGTAGCAGAATCCCCCAGACACTTTGAATAACACTGCTTAAAGTAACACCGAACTGCCTAGACATATCCTCTATGATATGAGTAGGGACATCTAAAGAAAACTCAAACGTTCGATTCTCATGTGCTGAAAAAGATTTTGTATTATACCGTTTCTTTGGTACGGGTGAGATTTGTTCAAAGCCGTCTAGATATGATTTCCAGTAGCCTTTTGCCAAAGCCTTATCTTGCTGCTCAAGCCATGCTATATAGTTACTGTAGGGATAGACTGGGCCCAACTGTGGAGCTGAACCTAGAGTCAAAGATTGATAAATCGAGAAGAAATCATCAACAATAATTCCTATGCACCAGCCATCCATAATAATATGGTGAAAGCTCCAAATCATTGTATATTGATCGTTACCCTGATGGAGCAAGGAGATCCGCATCAATTTATCACTAGAAAGATCAAAGCCTTTCTCTCGATCAAGTGCCTCAAATTGATGGACATATTGTCTACTCTCATCCAGCCCTAGGTGAGAAATATCCTCAACATGCAGCTCTACATCCCTTTTCTGCAAAGCAACCTGCAAGGGCTCTTCAACGTCCTCATAGAGAAAAATCGTTCTTAACGCTTCATACCTCTCAATCAGCTTATTCATAGTTTCCTTAAGGACAATATGATCAACATGACCAATGATATGGAGAGACATCTGCTGAAAGTATTCTGGACTATTCGGATTTAATAAGGAATGATATAGCATCCCTTCCTGCATGGGAGTAAGCGGATAGATATTTTTAATTTGTAGACCTTCCACAAACCTCACCTCTACTTTAGTTTTTTGCCTAGTAAAGCCGAAATCTTGTCAAGCTTATCTATGGAGAGCTTTTTATACGCTAAGTCACTCGGGCTGAGCTCTGTTGAATCTTTAGAAACACAATGCTCAATAACATCTACTAAGGAAGACTGGAATAGCTTCATTAATCTAGCAATAGTTTGTTCCTTATATTGAAGCTGGTTATAGCTTAAAGTTATCTGAAGCTGCTCACGTACAACAATGGCATTCCACTCTAAGGTAAAAAGCCGTTCCATTTTTGGGCTTACATTCGGTCCACTAGACAGTCTAGATATCTCAAAGACAGTTTGGTCTATATTCTGGTCAAACTGACCAAGGTAATTAAAACTAATTTGTGGTGCAACCTGATCGGCTAGAGAGCCTTTGAAATGCTTAGTTACATACTTTAGAATACCGTAGCCTATTCCTTGGTTTGGAATTTTCCTTAGGTTATCTTTAATTGTTTTAATTTGAAAGCCTAGATCTTGCGTGTGCCTCATATCTAAAATGACCGGGTATTGAGTTGTAAACCAGCCGACTGTTCGTGAAATATTCATCGCCCCAGCAAGCTCCTGCCTTCCATGTCCTTCCAATATTATTGGAATCATTGTTTGCTCAGACCATTGAGCATGTGCTTTACCTAAAGCGGCAAGCAAAATATCATTAATTTGAGTATTGTAAGCTTGATGTACTTTCTTTAATAACAGGTCTGTTTGCTCTTTACTCAGTTCAAAGGTCTGTGTTTTGCTATCTTCATAAATGCTATGAGTAATGTGAGTGTCTATTGGGCAGCCCCCTATAGGAGTAGACGCCAGCTGATGCCAATAATCCGCCTCATTTAGTATCTGCTCACCTTTAGCATATTCTTTTAAATAGTTTGACCAGGCTTGATACGAGTTAGTTTTCTCACCGAATGTAACCTGCTTATTATTTAAAGACTGCTGATACGCCTGAGCCAAATCCTCCACAATAATCCTCCAAGAAACTCCATCAACAATTGTATGGTGAATAATAATCAACAGATGATCACCATAATCAGTTCTAAATAACCCTAATTGGACTAAAGGTCCAATCTCCAGATTAAACTGACTATGCAGGGCATTTACTCTGTTTTCAATCTCTTCTTCCACATGTTCTGATCCAAAAAGATCATATACAGTTAAATAAAAGAGCTTGCCTTCATTAGTAGCCCTATTATATTGAAGTGGTTTGATCCTAGTTTCTCTAAAGACGATTCGCAAGGCATCATGATGCTGAACCAAATTTTGGAACACCATTTCCAGCTTATCCACATCGAAGCCTTCTTTACGATAGAGCATAACAGCTTGATTAAAATGATGGGTATCAGCAAGCTCCCGCTCGAAAAACCAGCTCTGAATAGGAGTAAGAGGTATATCCCCCCGTACCTCAGCCTGATCTACTGTATACTCAATAGGACTCATATTGTGTACAAGCTCTTCAATGATCGGGTGTCTAAACAAATCCCTAACCTCTATTTGATAGCCCTTTTGTAATAAACGTGATGATATTTGAATGGCTTTTATAGAGTCTCCACCTAATTCGAAGAATCGATCCTTAATGCTTATTTTCTCTACACCCAAGACCTCCTGCCAAACCTCTGCCAGCATGTTTTCTAAATCATTCCTTGGAGCCAGATACTCTGCCGTCTGGAAGCTACTTACTGTAGGCTCTGGAAGAGCATTGCGATCCAGTTTGCCGTTTAAGGTTACAGGAAACTTATCTAATGACACAATATGAGCTGGGATCATATAACCAGGTAAATGCTGAGCTAAATAATGTCGTAATACAGATGGATTAAATGACTTATCCGCTTTAAAAATGACATAGGCACAAATATAATCTTGTCCCTTCTGATCCTTTAAGCTCAATACTAATGCTTCGTTTACATAATCATGTTGTAGCAAATGATGCGAGATTTCATCTAATTCAATCCTATAGCCTCGAATCTTCACCTGATGGTCTATACGTCCTAGGTATTCAATTTGACCATCAGCTAGCCAACGTGCTATATCCCCTGTCCGATACATCCTCTCTCCCGAGCGGAACGGATGCTCCACAAACTTCTCCTTGGTAAGCTCTGGCCTGTTGAGGTATCCTCGTGCTAAACCCCTTCCTGCTAGACACAGCTCTCCCGGTACACCGATCGGCTGCAGCTTGCCTTGCTCGTCCAAAATATACGCTTCGGTATTGCTCAGCGGATGTCCTATACTCATCTTCCCTCTCCGCTCTCTGTCTATAGCTAAGCCCGTGGCATAAATGGTCGCTTCCGTTGGACCATAGAGATTCTCTAGGCGGACCTGCTTCATAGTAGCATACGTCTTTTTAGCTAACTCCACCGACAGGGCTTCTCCAGCCACAAAGAGATACGTGAGCCCCTCTAGTTTGGCTAAGCTCTCCTGATCTAGAAGGAGCATTTGCTGGAGCATGGAAGGCACGAAGTTAAGGTGGGTGATCTGATGTTGTTCTACATGCTCGGCTATGAGACGTGGCTCCCTCTCTGCTTCTGGTGGGAGAATTATTAGCATGGCCCCTCCTAGAATCCAGCCGAACATCTCCGTCACGCTGACGTCAAACGTATACGTTGTCTTAAGCAGATACGCATCCTGGGGAGTCATCGGATACATGTGCTGTAACGACCAGAGCGTGTTCATCAAACTGCTCTGCTCAATCATGACCCCCTTCGGGTTTCCAGTCGAGCCAGACGTATAGATCACATACGCTAGATCAGCTAGGTCGTTTACCGGCTCAGGGTTATCCGTAGGATAATCGGACCATGCCTCTCCTTCGAGTAGCAGGATGTCTACCTGTAAGCTAGATGAATTAGCTCTAATCTCCAACACTTCATCTATCTTCGCTCTCCACTTACCCTGTGTCAGCACGAGAGTCGTCTGACTATCCTCTAGCAGATACTGAATTCGCTCTGCCGGATACTCTGGATCAAGCGGAACATACGCAGCTCCTGCCTTGAGAATGCCTAGCACGCCCACAAGCATCTCCAGTGAACGCTCCACCATGATGCCTACAAGCTCCTCCCGCTGCACACCTCGGTCTCTTAATGCATGAGCCACCTGATTCGCTTTTTCGTTCAGCTCCTGATACGTCAAGCTTTGCTGACCGAACCGAATTGCCTCCTGCTGTGGATGCTGCCGAGCCTGCTCTTCAAACAGAGCATGGATCGCTTGCTCGGGAAAATGGATCGGGTCAGGATTGAATTGGGACACCAGATCGTCCCTTTCCTGCTCATCAAGCATGTTAATGTCAGCAAGCTGTAGGTGAGGGTTGCTAGACACACTTTCTAAAATAGTAAGAAAATGCTGCGCCATACGCTCTATGGTTGTTCTCTCAAATAAAGCAGAGCTATATTCAAAAATGAGGTGTAATTTCTGCTCATTTTCAATAGACGTTAATGAAAGATCAAACCTAGCCACCCCTTGATTAAAACCATAGGGCTGAACAGAGCACTGATCAAAAGTGATATTTTGCTGATCAATGATCTGATGGATAAACATCACATCAAAAACAGGATTCCGACTCATGTCACGTTCAATATTAAGCTTCTCAACTAGCTGTTCAAAAGGATAGTCTTGGGCATCAAGAGCCTTTAATACACCGTTCTTTACTTCAGCTAAAAAGCGCTCAAACGATTCATCACCCTTGAGTTCATTCCTCAAAGCTAAAGTATTAACAAACATTCCAATGGTTGATTGTACATCTGCATGAGTTCGTCCAGATGTAGGAGAACCTATAATAATATCCTGCTGTGACGTGTATTTAGATAGTAATACATTAAAGCCAGCTAATAGGATCATGTATAACGTAGTTCCTGTATTTTCTGCTAGCTGCTGTAGGTGCTGAGCGAGTCTAGTAGAAATATCTAGTCGAACGGTTGAGCCCTGGAAGCCTCTTACAGCAGGACGCGGAAAATCTAAGGATAGGTTTAGAATTGGTAATTCACCTGATAATTCTCTTAACCAAAAATCCTCCTGTTGCTGAAGTAGCTCTTGTCTAGCTGGTTGGTTAAGGCTTTCCGAATAATCCTTATACTGTAGCTTAACCGGAGGAAGAGCCTGACCTTGATATAGAGCAAACAGCTCATCCATCATAATCCCTATAGATGTTCCATCAATAATGGTGTGGTGAATGTCAATGACTAAATAATGCTCATTTGGTGCAACACTAAGCACTCCGAAGCGATGTAATGTCTCTGATAAATCGAACCTTTGAACGTACATCCTAATCGCTTTCTCCACAGGCTCACATACAGGGATGGAATCAATATACGTCTTTAATTCTCTACGGATAAATTGTAAGGTTTCACCCTCTCTTACTATAAAAGATGTTCTAAGTGACTCATGACGATCAACGACACCTTGCCATGCTTTTTCTAACCGTTTTAAGTCCAACGATCCTACTAGCTTATAAGTGTTAGTAATATTGTAATTTGTGCCATTCTCATCAAGCTGACTGAGCACAAACATCCTTTTTTGCATAGAGGATGCTGGATAATATTCTTTTTGAGTTGCAGTAGCTATTGAGATATATTGATCCGCTTTAGCTCGGCTAATATATTCAGCCATTTTAGCAACTGTAGGATTATTAAACACTTCATTTAATGGGTATCTTACTTTAAATGCTTTATGGATCGCAGAAACAAGTGTCATGGCTTTTAAGGAATGTCCCCCGATGGAGAAGAAATCCTGTTCAACACCAAAATGATCTAGCTGTAAGATATTTCTCCAAATCTCTACTAGTTGCTCCTCCGTTTCATTCCTTGGCCCTATGATTTCTGTGTCCATATCTTGAGTAAGCTCTAGCTCTAAAAGAGCCTTTCGATTCATCTTACCGTTTGTCGTTAGCGGAATATGATCGACTTGAACAATAAACGCTGGGATCATATATTCAGGGAGCTTTAAGGCTAATAAATCCTTGATTTCCTTTGTACGATGAATGGATGTACTAGAGTCAATAATATAAGCCACTAGAAATTTTTCACCGCTAGTATCTACTTGATCAAGTACGACAGCCTGAGATATTTCAGTAATTTGGCTAAGCTCCGCTTCAATTTCCTCTAGCTCAATCCTGAAACCGCGGATTTTAACTTGATGATCCATTCTACCTAGATATTCAATGTTTCCATCTGGTAGCCACCTCGCCAAATCACCCGTTCGATAAATCTTACTTTCCTTCTTAAAAGGGTGACTAACAAATCTTGAAGCGGTTAGCTCTGGACGATTTAGATATCCCCTCGCTACACCAGCACCGGCAATACATAGCTCTCCGGCAATACCTATTGGCTGCAAATGCTGATTTTGGTCAAGAATAAAGAGCTGTATATTATCAATCGGTTTACCAATTGGTATAAAGGAGTAGTCCTCCTCAAACCTACACTCAAAATGAGTCACATCCACCGTTGCTTCTGTTGGACCATATAAATTAATGAGACGAGTTCTATTCCCTTGATGAAGTGAGTCCTTAAAGCGTGTTACGTGCTCAGCCTTAAGAGCCTCCCCGCTGGCAAAAACCTTATCTAATGAAGCAAGTGAATCTAGCTCCCGCATCTGCTCAACATAGTCTAAGAACAGATGCAGCATAGACGGTACAAAATGTAAGGTTGTAACCCGCTGCTTCCTTATTGTTTCAACTAATACATCTGGGTTCTTCTCCCCGCCTGGCTCCAAAAGGCACACTTTGGCTCCTTGGAAAAACCACCAAAATAGCTCCCAAACTGAAACATCAAACGTATATGGTGTTTTTTGCAGAATGATATCCTCAGAATGAAGTGGGTAAGCTTTCTGCATCCAATGGATACGATTGATTACAGAATGATGCTGAATCATAGTACCCTTAGGCTTGCCTGTTGAGCCTGATGTATAAATCACATACGCTAGATCCTGTGAATCACCGTGATCATCTAGATCCCTGCTTTCTTCTTTCAAATACTCTCCTTGATCTAATGAAACAACAGTCGATCCCTTATCGCCTGACATTGAAACTAAATCATTTACCCAATTAAAATGATTCGAATTAGTCAAAACAATCCTTGCCTGAGAATCATCTAGCATGTATTGAACCCGGTCAGCTGGAAAATCAGGATCAATTGGAAGGTAAGCTCCTCCAGCCTTTAGAATACCCATTACTCCAATCATCATATCTAGTGAGCGATTTATGACCAGAGGTACGATAGATTGATTTTTTACTCCTTTGTCTCTGAGGTATCGCGCAAGCTGATTAGATTTCTCGTTAAATTCCTGATACGTTAGCTGTTTATCCCCATCTATAATAGCTGTACTTGCTGCATATTTTCTGGCCTGCTGTTCAAAGTATTGATGAATGGTAAGATCAGCAGGATAATCAACTTGAGTTGCATTAAATGAATCCATAATGATAGCTTTTTCATGTTCAGTTAAAACCGATAATTCTTTTATGGCTGTTGTTGGAGCACTTGCTATGACATGAATTAAGTGCTGTAAATGATTTTGTACTTTTTCCACCATAAATTGTTCATAGATTGATGGCTTATACTTCAATTCAATTCGAATGTTATCCTCAGGAAATATCAGAATATTGAAATCGTAATTCGTTTCTTCAAAAATATCTACTTCGTTCACCTTGAAGTCTAATGCATCAGAGTCAAACAAAGCTTTATCTAAAGGATAATTTTCAAAGATCATAATATGGTTAAATAACCCTTGCTTAAGAGTAGACAGGGCATTAATTTCGGCTAATGAATAGCTATCAAAAGAGCCGATTTGTGCATTAGACTGATGAATCTGACTAACCAAGTCTAGAAATGAGTCGTGATCTGCACATTTTACACGCAGCGGAATCGTATTGATAAAAAGCCCAACCATCTGTTCAATGCCAGATACTTCAGGTGAACGACCCGAAATAACAGTCCCAAACACAACATCATTCGTTTGATTATATTTTTGTAAGAGCACAGCCCATACCGCTTGAAAAACAGTGTTTAAGGTGGTGTTCTGCTGAAGAGCTAGCTCTCCTAGCGCCCTCGTGTGTTGCTGCGATAATGTAAAAGAAATGGTTTCATGCTGCTCATTCTCTATCCTCTCTCCTGCTGATATAGCTGGTAAAGACACTTGAGCATCATATCCATTTAAATAATCGCTCCAAAAGCTACGAGCTTCTTTCTCCTCCCTATTTTGTAGCCACTGAATATAATTAGAATAAGGAGCACTGTTATCTGAAATTTGACGATTATAAAAGTGCGGAGTATAGTCAGATTTCAAAGCCGCTTTGTAAAGACCTATAAGCTCTTTAAATAAAATGCCTATGCTCCATCCATCCATAATTAAATGATGATAGCTTAATAGCAGATAAGAGTTCTCTGTCCCTAAAATAATATGCATAACTCTGAAAGGAGTAGACTGCTGTAGCTCAAAGCTTATCTGGCGATCCCTTACTAAATAAAGCTGTAGCTCCTTCTGTTGCTCCTCTTTATGCAAATGGGACAAGTCCATTTCATTCCATTCCACTAGTTGCTTACTAATAACGGCTTGATGTGGAGTTTGCATCTTTTCATAGATAAAGATCGTGCGTAATATATCATAACGATTTGTCATTTCATTTAGGCAAGTAAGCAGCAAATTCAGATCAAGCTTTCCTTCTATGTTTAGGCCAACCTGCTGGAAATAAGCATCGGAGCTTGAATCTTTTAATGAATGAAAAAGTATACCGTCCTGCGGAGGAGATAACGGATATAGATTTTCGAGCGATTTCCCCATAGATTGAATCTGATCAGATAATGTCATAAGCTCTTCCATACTCACATTGGCTAGTGGGAAATCGCTTGGAGTATGGAACCTTTCATCTAGGTGTATGCAGAAGTCAACTACTCGAATAAGCTCCTGTTGGAATTCCATACTAAGCCTGCTTATTTGAGCTTCTGAATACAGATGATGATTATAGATAAAATGAAAGGTTAGACTACCGTTTTTAATACTCCCTATCATTTCTATTCCTGTCACTCGTTCTATTTCACTACTTGCCTCTTTCCCAGTAGAAGCTGAAGAAAGCTCAAAGACATCATTAGGGATATCATGATCAAATTCACCGAGATAATTAAAACTAATTTCAGGAATTGAGGATAACTCAGTGAAATCTCCTTCTACTTTGCCTGTTAAGTATTTTAAAAGTCCATACCCTATTCCCTTATTCGGAATAGATCTCTGTGCTTCTTTAATATGCATCAATTGTGCTGGAAGGGTATCCTCAAAAGAGTTTATACTTATAGCGGACATATCAAGAGCCACTGGATACAAGGAGGTAAACCAGCCTACTGTCCTCGTAACGTTCAGGTTCTCCGCAATTTCCTGTCGGCCATGCCCCTCCATAAAAATTAAAAATTGATCCTGGAAGGTCAGTTTCTTTAGTGAAATACCAAGAGCCGTTAGTAAAACATCCTCAATTTGTGTATGAAAGGCTGTATGGACTTCTTTTAGAAGCTGTTGCGTTTTTTCTGGGCTAAAGCTAACAGACAGCTGACTAGTATCCTTTATTTTATTTGAAGCTACCTCTGTACTTTGAATAGGTATTAAACGAGCATTGTTTATTTTTTCTATATTTCCCCAGTAGGAAAGCTCCGTTTTCAGCACATCTGATTTGGCATATTGATGTAAAGCCTCTGACCATTTCTTAAATGAATGAGTTTTCTCAGGTAATTGTAATGGTTTTGTATTCAAAGCTTGCTTGTAAGCCAGTGCAATATCCTCAATAATAATTCTCCATGAAACACCATCAACAACGAGATGGTGGGCTAGCAGTAGCAGGTAATCACCAACTTGCGTTTTAAATAAGCATGCTTTAAACAAAGGACCTTTTTCTAAGTTAAAGCTCATCTGATACCCATCAGCTAATCTTTCTATTTCAATATCCGTATCCTTAGATTCTTGTAGTGATATGACCTCAAAGACAGATTCATCCTGCTGATAGGATAAATTTGTTTGGATGACTTCTTTCTCCTTAAGCGCATATATCATTCTTAAAGCATCATGATGCTCTACCACTTTCTGGACAGACATGTGTAAGGCTTTCTCCTCCAAGCCTGTTGAAGCGTAAAGCATAACAGATTGATTAAAATGCTGCCTTTCTGTTTGACAGGAATCAAAAAACAACCGTTGAATTGGTGTCAGCCGTACATTCCCATATATGGCACCCTGTTCGATCACTTGATCTTCAAGCTTAACGAAAGAGCTTAGCTTAGCGATTGTAGGCTGAAGTAAAATATGCTTAATCTCTACCCTCATCTTGTATTTGGCTAGACGTGAAGCTACTTTCATCGCCTTAATCGAATCACCACCTAATTCAAAGAAGTGATGCTCGATTCCTATATTCTCTACACCTAATATATCCTGCCAGATATTAACTAAAGCCTGTTCTACCTCGTTACGAGGCTTCTTACTTTCACTTTGTATCTGAATAGAAGGATCAATTTGAGGTAGATTCTTTCTATCTAATTTTCCATTTGGGGATAATGGCATTTTTTCCATACTTATAAAGTAAGCTGGGACCATATACCCTGGAAGTCTCGTATACAGATACTCCCTCACTGTACTTTGATTTAAGCTATTGTCACTTACATAATAAGCATATAGCTCCGTTAAGCTAGACTCATTTTTACGGTCAATAACGACTGCTTCGAGCACGTTCGGATGGCTTAACAGCTTAGCTTCAATTTCGCCAAGCTCGATTCGAAATCCGCGCACCTTTACCTGATAATCTAGACGCCCCAAATATTCTATATTCCCATCTGGTAGCCATCTAGCTAAATCCCCTGTACGATATAACTTTTCTCTAGCTTTAAATGGATGATTGATAAAGACCTCTTCTGTAAGCTTAGGGTTGTTAAAGTACCCTCGTGCCAACCCAGCTCCACCAATACACAATTCCCCACTAACTCCAATAGGACTTAGCTGATCGTGCTCATCAAGAATCAGCATTTCAACATTAGCAAGTGGTTTCCCAATCGGCACCTTAAGATACTCTTTTCCTGCCATTAGGCTATACTGAGTAGCATAAATCGTTGTTTCTGTAGGGCCATATAGATTTTCTAATCTCTTATCTGGAAAAACAGCATAAAATTGCTGTACGAGCTGTACATTCATCGCTTCTCCTGCAACAAAGACATAACGTAAAGAGTTCATGCGTTTGAGCTGCTCTGAGCTTAATTCCTGCAGCAATAAGGTTAACAGGGAAGGAACAAAGTTAATATGTGTTACTTCATATGTTTGAATAGCTTCGACAAGCCTATTAGGCTCTTTTTCTGCCTCCGCCTCTAATATAGCAAGACTCCCTCCTCCAAATATCCAGCCGAAGAGCTCGCAAACGGACACATCAAATGTAAATGTCGTTTTTAACAAATAAGTATCCGAGGAGAGAAGTGGATAATCTACTTGAAGAGCCTCTAATGTATTTAATATACTTCTGTGCTCTATCATTACTCCTTTAGGTATTCCTGTTGAACCGGAAGTATACATCATATATGCCAAATCCTGAGCAGTGCTTATCGCTTTTAAATTAGTAGATTCGCCCTCGTAAATAAAAGAATCTAAATGTATAAGGGCTATTTCATGAAGCGAATCTAAAAATGTCTCCTGCTTTTGGAAGGTTGGTTGATGAATCAGTAAACAGCGTATGTTCGATTCCTTCAGAATATAACTAATACGCTCCTCTGGGAAATCAGCAAGAATAGGCACGTATGCAGCTCCTGCTTTAAACACAGCTAATATAGAAATAATCATCTCTGGAGAGCGATCAACCATAATTCCTACGAAGCTCCCAGGTCCTACTCCTTTTTCAGCCAATGCCCTAGCCAATTGATTTGCTTTACCGTTCAACTCAAAGTATGTGAGTGATTGATTTTGATAACGCAAAGCTACTTGATTTGGTATGGCTTCAGCTTGGTCTTCAAATAGCTGATGGATGAGCCTAGGTGCGCTATTATAGACGGGTTGTTGATTAAATGAATGTAAAATACATTCTTTTTCCTCT
This sequence comes from Bacillus horti, assembly GCF_030813115.1. Taxonomy (NCBI): domain Bacteria; kingdom Bacillati; phylum Bacillota; class Bacilli; order Caryophanales; family Bacillaceae; genus Caldalkalibacillus; species Caldalkalibacillus horti. Next base: position 15,711 of record NZ_JAUSTY010000018.1, read on the forward strand.
CCCCTAACAATTTCAATATCCCTAAGCATGCTTTCTGGATAAGAGATGAGCTGCTGTAAGAGATATTCAAAGTGCTGGGTCATTCTTTTCATTAGTTCCTTGCTAAATAGATCCTTGTTAAAAACAAACTGGACCTCTAGCTTCTCAAACATATGAATCTGTAATGTAACATCGTAATGAGTTCTTTCATAGGTCTCATAAGACGTAATATTAATCTCTCTATCTTGCTTGCCTAATACTTCGTCTAAAGGATAATTTTCGAGAACAACAAGGGAGTCAAATAATTCACCTTCAATCTCTCTGCACGTGCTTTGAATATCCGTTAATGAACTACCTTCAAACTCACTTCTTTCTATTAAATGCTGTTGGACATTTTTTAGAATCTCGTAAATCGTAGTGTTAGGACCTATCTGTACTCTTAATGGGAGAGTATTAATGTATAATCCAACAGCCTTTTGCAAACCAGAAAGCACATGACTTCTTCCAGAAACAGTCGTACCAAAAAGAACATCATTCGTTCGATTATACTTTGCTAATAGCAGACCCCATGTCGTGTAAAACAACGAGGCCATAGTAACCTGATTCTTAGTAGCAAAATCCTGGAGCTCTCTCATAAATTCTAATGGATACGTAGTAGAGTAAAGCTCGGTGGAACTGATTTGCTTCTGCGTGTTGGAGTTAACTGGTAGAGCAGTCTTTGTTTCGAAGCTTTCTAAATGCCTTCTCCAAAATTCAAGCTGTTCCTGCTTGTTAAGGCTGTTCAGCCATTGAATATACTCCTTGTACTTTGTTTTACTCTCGCTAACTGGTAAATCCCCTTTAGAAAAGCAATCGTAAGCATCTAGAAATTCCTTTAAAATAATACCGTTACTCCATCCGTCATATATCAAGTGATGATTCGTGATAATAAGCTCACATTCTGTATCTGACAGGGAAATATTTCTAACCCTTATAGTTTCAAAGCGTAGGTCAAACCCTTTTGTTCTTTCCTCTTGCTTCATTTGCTCTAGCTTTGTTTGTTGCTCGAAAGCGTCAAGATGACTAATATCATAGCTACTATAGGAACTCTGTTGCTCCTTCAATACAACCTGAATTGGATGATCTAGTCCCTCCCAACGGTATATTGTTCTTAGCATCTCGTTGCTTCTAACAACAAATTCCCATGCCTTTTGGGCAATCGCTGGTTGGGTATGGCCCGTTAAACGAAGAGTTAATTGCTCTATATATTGATCACTAAAAGGTTCGTTGATATAGTGATAAAGCATTCCTTCCTGTAGTGGAGTTAAAGATAATAAATCCTCCACATTTGATTTATCGAGCTTTGTTTTAACGGTCATAGTTAAAAGATCCTCCTTCTAAGTAGAGTAGGTGTAGGTAAGGATTCTAAAAAGGGATCCTTCGTCCTTTTCTAACTACTCTCATTTACGAATGAATTTGTGCTTCAATATGTGAAACGATCGCTTGTTTAATAACGGCACAGCCTTCTTGTAAAACTTCCATTTCAATCGTTAATGGGGGCATAATTTTTAACACCAAATCATTTCTTCCCACACGCTCAATAATAAGCTTATTGTCAAAGCAAGCTCGGGCAATCCTCTTAACCACTTCACTGTCATTGGTTACATTCGTAAAATCAATTCCCCAGATCATACCGATCCCTCTGATTTTTATATCTTCATGGATAGGCATGATTTCATTGACTAGGAAGTCCTCTATATACGCTTCCTTCTCCTCTACCTGCTTTTCTAAATATATTTCTTCTCTGTATTCTATAGCCGCCATTGCTGCTACAAAGGCCAGTTGGTTTCCTCTGAAAGTACCGTTATGTTCAGCAGGCTTCCAAATATCAAGCTCTGGCTTTAACAACACTAATGATAATGGCAGTCCATATCCTCCAATGGATTTTGAAAGGGTAACAATGTCTGGAACAATCTCAGCTCGTTCAAATGAGAAAAACTGACCAGCACGTCCACATCCAACCTGTATATCGTCACAAATCATTAAAATATCATGCTCTGTGCATAGCTTCCTAAGCCTGATTAGCCACTCTGTAGGAGCAACTATGATCCCACCTTCAGCCTGAACCGTTTCGACTAAAATAGCAGCAGGCTTTTCTATGCCACTATTTGGATCCATTAGAATACTTTCCATATACTCTATCGTGTCAAAGCTTTCTGCATATCCATATGGATAAGGCATAAAAGTTACATTCTGCAAGGGAATCCCTGCACCAGCCCGTTGCTCTAAGTTTCCAGTTGCTGCTATGCTGCCTAAAGACATGCCATGAAAGCCACCCATAAAAGAGAAAATACCAGTTCTCCCCTTAACCTTTCGAGCTAGTTTAAGCGCAGCCTCTACAGCATTTGTACCTGTAGGACCACAGAATTGCATTTTGTAATTCAAATTTCTAGGCAATAGGATATGCTTCGTAAACGTCTCAATAAAATCCCTTTTTGCCGTTGTATACATATCTAAGCCATGCATCACACCATTTGACTGAATATATTGAATTAATCTCTCTTTAATAAATGGTGGGTTGTGTCCATAGTTTAAAGCTCCTGCCCCAGCTAAAAAGTCGATATAGGCCTCATTACTCTCCCCATACATTTTGGCATTTTCTGCTGTCTGAAACACAACAGGAAAAGCTCTACAGTAAGACCTTACATTGGATTCTACTAATTCAAATACATTCATTTTCCAAACCTCCGCTCATGTTTATTCCCTAATGGGATGAAAGACTTAGATTTGAACCATTTTTTCAAGCTCCACTCTAATTGTTTGGTTAATGAAGTGGACAACCTCCTTTTCCTTATCATGGAGATAAAAATGTCCACCTTGCATTTCATAAACAGTACAAGCTTTATCCGTGTAATTTTTCCAGCCTTGGACATCAGACATTAGGACATTACGATCATCTCGTCCATTTAATACGGACAGATTACATGGAATTCGCTCTTCTTCTCCCTGATATTGATACGTGTGTATTAATCGATAATCGTTTTTTAATATAGGGGTGAATAGCTTTAAAAGCTCTTCATTTTCTAGAACTTCCTTAGGCGTTCCTCCCAATTGATAGATTCTCTCAATAAACAAATCATCAGGCAGCTCATGTAATCTATCACTTTCCTTCTTAATATGGGGAGGGTATCTAGCAGAAATGAATGCATGAATCGGCTTAATCTCCTTTCTTTGCTTTAGCCTAATCAACAACTCATATACCATAAGCCCACCCATACTATGACCAAACATGGCAAAAACCGAATCCTCACTTAGCTGCTCATCTAATTCCTTATATAAATCTTCAACGGCATGCTCCATCGAATGATAGAAAGGCTCTCCAAACCGTTTGCCTCGACCTGCAAGCTCAAGTGGTATGACTTCAATATCTGAGGCTATTTCTTTTTTCCAGGGCAGGAACACATGAGACGCCCCTCCAGCGTAGGGTAAACAAAAGAGCTTTATTTTCTTCATAAATTCCTCCTTAACCTGTGACTGGAGCATATCCACTTTGTAGAGCTTCTCCATCCTCAGACTCTACCATTTTTCCTAGCTCCATCTTTATGATCCGATCAGCCGTTTCAAAGTAACGGTCATCATGAGAAATTGCTATAATACATTTCCCCTTGGCCTTAAGCTCAGGCAATAATTCTAAATAGAAGAATCTTCTAAACTCCGGATCCTGATCAGCTGCCCATTCATCAAATAAGTAGATCGGCTTGTCCTCCAGATAGCTAACCATCAAAGCTAACCTTTTTCTTTGACCGGTGGATAATTTGATAGTGCTAAATTTTCCATCAACCACCTCTACCTTGTCTTCAATTTTTAACAATTTAAGATAAACATCAATGTCTTCTTTCTTGTTTTCATAATCAATCCCATACAGCTTATCGAATAAATAAAAGTCGCTAAATATCGTTGTAAAATACTGTCCTAGCTCCTCAGCACTATGCTCTATTCCATTCACTAAAATGCTTCCTGAATCAGACTTGTATAAGCCTGTCATAAGGTTAGCAATTGTTGATTTTCCGCTTCCATTTCCACCTGTGATAAAAACGAGTTCATCAGAATGAAACGTATAGTTGATAGGTCCTACAGTAAATGACTCACCAGCATCGTTACTATATGAATAAACTAAATCCTTCAACTCAAGTGAGATAGACTCTGTTTGATGAACAGTAGTATTCTCTTTATCTGATTTGGCCTCAAAATCAGTAATCTCATTAATTAACCCATTGATCCGCTTCCAGCTTATTCTCATCTGAATGAATGTAGGCACAGCATTTAAAATGGAATGAACAGGACCAACCATATACAGAAAGATAAAGACATAGCTTCTTATGTTATCTACAGCGATTCCTTTAAAGATTAAAGGAAAGAAAAATGCGATACATCCAATCACTAATGTGAACAGAATCTCACCTATGATAAAAGCATTTGTGATTTTATAATCTGCTTTAATCCGCTTGTCTCTATACTCTACACAAGCACCTTGAATATCCTGCTTAAACTCGTCCCGTTTTCCTTTATTAAGACTCAATTCCTTAAAGCCTTTAGTCAAATCATTGATATATCTGAAAAAGACATTCTGCACATCCCTTGTTTGACTCCATAGCTTATTAGCAGCCATTCCAGCTAAAACATATAGCCCAACAGCCAAAACAATTATGCCAAAAGTGAAGATCAAGCCCATCCAATTAATAATGCCTAAATAAATAAAACAGCAGATTAGGGTGATAAGGCTAGTGATTCCGGTAATAAATGTGTTCGCAAAACTACTAATGACTTCAGTATCATTATTAAGTCCAGCATGAACCTTACCATCCTGCAGTTTATCGAATTTATAATAGGATGAATTCAGAATTTTATCGATCAACTCAAGCCTTTTATCATAGACAATATTGTTTGTTATTGATACAAGTCTCATCCTAACAATCCTTTGTCCAACCACATAGACCATCAGCCCTAAGACAAAATATAGAAAGATATCACTTTGGAAGCTATCAGTTTGAGCGCTTAGGGTCAGGTTAATCGTAAAGATAATAAAAGCATTTCCTAGACCACTAAGGACACTCAGAATCGCTATATTAAACATCCCTTTGCTATCCTCTTTCGGAAATAAGAAAACGAGCAATGAATAGAATGAGAACATTAAGGCGGTTAGAAATAAACTTGCTACGGCCAACCATAATGAGGCTGGAGCCCAAACAAGCATAAATTCCCAGGTTAGTTCATTAAATAAGGCATTAGGTAATAAGTACAAGCAATAACCAAACAAACCTAGAAAACCCATTGATCCTATGATTGTAAAGAGTCCTTGCCAGCCTCTATTTTTAAACGATCTCCTCTTTTTTACACACTCCATCAGAAATCTAGCGAACATCCACAGATTAAACAGTAGAACTGGGATTGTAATACATAAAGCAGCCAGTGCAAGTCTATCCAAGTCCCTAAACATATCTGTGAGATTGTAATCACTCAAGCGATTTACAAGCATGTCCATAACATCTTCACCGATTGCGATCGCATAGGCTGAGTTTAGATTCGCTAATACTGCAACACCAAGCTGTTCCTCCACACGAAACCCAACGTAGGAGGAGTAATTTGGATTACTACCTGTATGGGATAAAACACCCTCTCCATCCTGATAAACAAACCAGCCTGCCGCATAGGAAGAGCCGTCTGCATTGGGTCGTATAGTTCGATTTGGTTCATGAGCTCTATTAACTAACGCTTGCCATTCAGAGGGAATGTCCTCCTGGTGCATATTAATTCTTAACCATTTGCTCATATCCTCAATATTAGAGATGAAATATCCTGCTGGAGTATTACCACGATAAATAGGTGCGTGGTATTCACGTGCTTGAAGAAAATCAAGCTTGTAGCCCTGAGCAAGAGCATCTTGTGCATCCTCGTGAAAAAGATATGTATTTGATAAACCTAAAGGAAGCAGAACCTCTTCCTGCATATAGGCTTCAAATGACTGTCCTGTTATCACTTCAATAACTAAGCCTAATACATCGTAATTGATCGTAGCGTATAAGTAACGGCTCCCGGGAGCATGATCTAGCTCTGCTCCAACTAATGTCTTAACCGTTTGTTCTAAGGCATCATCTTCCGTAGATTCAGGAATGTCAGCAATCGTTTGAAAAGGAACACCAGACGTATGGTGTAGAAATTGCTCTATCGTTACATCTACCTCTTCATTCAAATAATTAAGCTCTAACCAAGGGAGATACTCTGTAACGGAATCCGTTAATTGAAGTCTGCCTTCTTTCTCAAGCTTTAGTACCCCTAAGGCTGTAAACACCTTACTATTTGATCCTAGCTCAAACAGTGTTTCTGAAGTAATAGGCTGCTGAGTAGACTTATCAGCCAAGCCAAAATTCTGTTGATATACTTCTGTATCACCCTGTACAATAACTACTGACAAACCGGGGATTTTTCCTCTATCCATAAGATCTTGAATATGATCCTCAATGGAGGAAATCATTTCTGATGACAATGTCAAGCTATTCCCCGTGTCTGCCGCAACTGCTCCTAGAGGTACAAAAAGTACGATAATGAGAAGCAGAGTTAAAAGCTTACTTAATCGTTTACCTTTCATTTCATACATCACATTCCCTTCCTTTGATCTGCGACGATTAAAACGAAGTTAGACCGTACTAAACTTCAAATAACTGATCCAAATCCTCCTGAGAAATGCTTATAGTATCAAAGTCACTGGGAGTATACTCTGTCTGTTCTCTAGAGCTACAGTGATGAATGACTCGTCCTAATTGCTGCTTAAATTCCGTAATAAAGGATTGAATCGTAGCTTCCATAAATTCCTGTTGGCTGTAACTAATTTCTATGGTTAGCTTTTTCCTTATAACCCAAGCGTTAATATCAAGTAAGCAGGTTAATTCATTATCTAAGGAATACTCTTCACCCGTCTCTATATCACAATAATCGATATATTCCGATTTAAAGGAATGATCGAGGTCCCCCAAATAATTTAACCGTACAAGCTCTTTCTCAAAACAGCCCTGTAGCTGCTTTTTCAAGTATCGTATGACCCCGTAGTCCAGTCCCTTATTTGGGACCCTGCGCAACTCCTCTTTCTGCTTCTTAATTTGAGTAGCTACATTTAGGTCCTCAACGTATAAAGCTATAGGATAAATGGTTGTGAACCAGCCAACAGTCCTAGATACATCTACATCATCAAATAGCTCTTCTCGGCCGTGACCCTCTAGCAAAAAACATAGGCTCTTTTGCTTTGTAAAGTTACTCAATGCCAATGCTAACGAAGTGACGATAAGCTCATGGGTACTGGTTTGATAGGATAGATTTGCTTTAGAGAGAAGTAAAGTAGTCTGCTCCTCTCCAAGCTGAACAGATAATTTCTTAGCATACGCAAGCTTTCTAGATCCATTTCTATTATCTTTCGGAAATCTAAAGCTATGATTAGCTGACTTTTCCCAATAGGCCAGGCTAGGGAGTAAATCATTAGCACTGTACTCATGGAGCCTTTGAGCCCATAACTGGTAGGAGCTTGTTTTCTCTAACAAATAGCTACGAGTCTCCTGCCGAGACTGCCCCATAAGCCTGTCTAAGTCATTAAGAAGAATTCTCCACGAAACCCCATCAATAATAAGATGATGTGCTGTTAGTAGCAATAGATCCTCCTTCTCACTGATCCTAAATAAACAACCGCTAAACAATAGCCCTTTTTCAATATCCATGGAGGCTTTAAGGGTAGTTCCCGTTTGCTTGATTACCTTAATCTGATCCTCCTTTGTCAGTCCATGCAGGACAACCTCTTGAAGCTCTAGCTCATGGTTCATGTAATCGGAATTGTAGAATAGCTTCTTACGTTCAGAACTATAATTCATTCTCAATGCATCGTGCTGCTGAAGCAAATCAGACAGCCAGCTCTGCACCTGCTGTAGACTAAATGCTTTTTTGAGTTTTAATAAAAAGGATTGATGATAATAATTCTGATTTGAAAATCCTTGCTCGAAAAACCACTCTGTAATAGGTAATGGGTTTATATCACCTCTATAGCTCTGAGTATTACTTGTTTCTTTTACACGCTGATTAACTCTTCGAGCCAAATCCTTCAAAATAGGAGTAGATAATATATCCTTCACTTTAAGCTCATAACCTATATCATGAAGCTGTGAGGACAATTGTATCGCTTTAATGGAATCGCCACCTGCATGATAAAAATTATGATTCATTCCTAAGGCTTCTGTCATTAATACCTTCTTAGAGGCAGTTAACAAAATTTGCTCAACAGTGTCCTTGGCTGCAACAAGCTGACTATCCAAGCTCCTACTTGGTTTGGGAAGCATGGACTGATCAATCTTTCCGTTAGAGGTGAGCGGAATTTTTTCTATTTGTACATAATGATTTGGTACCATATACTCAGGTAACCGTAAATATAGTTGATCCTTCATATATGACTCTGAGATAGATTGATTCGCATCACACAGAATATAGGCACATAAAAATGGGGAATCCACTCCATTCTCATGAAGGAGCACAATTGCCTCTTTAATAGCTGGTAGCTCCTGTAAGCAGCTTTCGATTTCAGCCAATTCAATGCGATATCCTCTGATCTTAACTTGATGATCCATTCTTCCCTCATACGAGTAACAGCCATCTTTTTGAAGTGTAACTAAATCACCGGTTCTATACATCTTTGACCCTTGTATAAAGGGGTTAGGAATAAATTTCTGATTAGTTAATTCCTCATGATGTAAGTAGCCCTCCGCTAACCCATCACCGGAAAGGTATAATTCACCAATTGAACCATAAGGAGCTGGTAGCATATGTTGGTCTAGTACGTAACAAGCCACATTGTCTGCTGGTCTACCAATAGGTACAGAAATTCCAATATCCTTGTCAGCATCATATTTATAGATCATGCATCCGACTGTCGCTTCTGTTGGACCATATTCATTAAATATTGTTATATCCTCTCCAAAGGCCTGGACAATTTCTTTACATAGCTGAACCTTAAGATTATCTCCTCCAACAATAAATACTGTAACTCCTGAGTCTTGATAATCCCTATCTTTTAGAAGACTTAAATGAGCTGGAGTTAGCTTAATGATATTGGCCACTTTTTCTTCCAAAACTCGCTGTAGAACAAACGGCTCGTCCATTGTCCTATAGATAGCAATCCTGTTCCCACAAATTAAGGGAGTAAATATTGAGGTTACTGTTAAGTCAAATGCAATAGATGAGTATAAAGCAAAGGTGTCGTCTGCATGATGAATGTATGATTTTTTGGCCCACCAGCAATAATTAACTAGAGATTGATGCTTAATCATGACTCCCTTTGGCTTACCAGTAGATCCTGATGTATAGATCATATAAACAAGATCAGATGGTCGATTTATCAAATCTAGATTATTATTTTGCTCGTTGTTATAGGTTTTTTCGTTCGAAATGTTGATTACACTACAAGCAAATTGCTCTTCACCTATGTCTTGATCTACGAGAACTAAGGTACACTTTGAATGCTCAAGAATATATTTAATTCTTTCCTTAGGATAGCTTGAATCAATTGGAATGTAAGCTCCACCTGCTTTCATGATGGCCAGTATTCCAATGATTAAATCAAAGGAATGATCCAGCATAACTCCGACAAATTGGTTTCTTACAACTCCTTGTTTTCTTAAAAGTCGAGCTAATTGATTGGCTCTTCCATTTAGCTGTTCATACGTAAGATTCAAGCCTTCGAAAACACAGGCATTGTGATTAGGAGTAAGCTCAGCCTGTCTCTCAAAGAGCTGAGTCATAGTTAAATGATCGGGATATAATTCAGTTGTCTGATTAAAGCTATAAATCATTTCATGCCATAATGATGGGTCTAGGAGGGAAATTTCATTTAGTTGTAACTTAGGAGAGTCTAGGCTGTAGAGAATAAGAGTTTTTAAATAGTGATGAATGTGGTCGATATCTTGTTCCGTATAATCCTCAACTTTGTATTGATAATCAAGCTGCAATTCCTCCGTCCAATCGTTAACAACCCATTGTAAGGAGTAGATTTGATACCCTGAGTATTGCTCTTCAGTTCTTGTTTTCATACCGTCAAGTGGGTGATTGAGATGGAAATTATAATAATTTACACTAAACGCTATAAGCTGATCAATTCCCTTTCGTTTGAGCTCAAGCTCATTAACAAGTAAATCATAAGGGTACCTTTGGTGCTTGTAAGAGCGTTTAAGCTGTCGTTCTACAAGCTTCATAAATTGGAGGATCTCTTGATCTTCACAGTTTACTCTTAAAGGCATTGTGCTCGTCATCATACCAAAAATATGCTTATTCTTCATCGTGTGGTTCGAAACAGGTGTTCCAATAATTAAGTCAGATTGTTGATAAAATTTAGATAAAAAAATAAGGAAGATGCCCGTAAAAAAACTATTTAAGGAACAATCGTTTTCCGCAACCCACTGTTTGATTCTTTTTGATACTACTTTATCAAGAAAGAAGACTTTTTTTCTTCCCTCTAAGGAAGGAGACGTTTTAACAATAAATTCTGGGTCTCTATTGAACTGTTCATGCCAATATTCCTTATCGCGTATGAATCTTTTTGACTTCATATACTCTGTTTCTTGCTCAATATACTCCGAATAGCTGTAAGAAAGCCTTTTATCTAACTCACTATCATTTTGAATAGCTTCATAAGCATTGTATATCTGATCTACCAACAGGGGAAATGAACCACCATCAGAAATAATATGATGAATTTTGTAAAAAAAACCGCTTTGCTCATCACTCAATTTAAAAATAGCAAAGTAGTATAATGACTCATGCTTTAACGAAAATGCCTTTGCATTCTCTTGCTCACTCCACTTAAGAAGGGCTTCATCAGGTTTTTCAGTATTTGTAAAATCAAAAAAATCTAAAGTGAACTCCTTGAATTCTTCCTCGTACTGATATACATGACTATCCCTTTCAATGAACCTATATCTTATACCAGCGTTATGCTTGACGAAATGGTTGATAGCTTTGCTTAAGGAGGTGTAATTAACCATTCCACCGATCGTGACAATAGCTGAAATGTTATGAATGGGAGTAAGAGGACTAATTTTCTCTATGTACCATATTCTTTTTTGGGCATGAGTTAGATTCATAAGGTTCGTCTGCAATTCTGTATTCATTAACTACCTCCTTACTTTGTGAAATATAACCTCTTTATAGTTTGCTCAAAAATCATATAAAACTTCATAAAATAAGAATATATGGATATTTACTAAGATTGTACCTGTATTATATTGTATTCATGTTTTTTACGCAATTCCAAATTTTTATTTTTTTCGACTTTAAAAAAATTATAATTTTTATTTTTTTTAGAATATCTTTTTTTCTTAAAGAAATAGGCAAAAAAATTAAGAAATGCACTCTTATTTATATAAATTATGGAAATTCTATTAAATACTTTTGACGAATCTTGTCGAAAACTTGCATAAATATCGAAACGGAAAAATAGGAAAAGATACCTCGAAAAAATGATACTATAGCAGCTAAAGTATTGTTGTCTCTTAAATCTATTAGAAAATTTTACATTTGAATGAATACAAAGAGCCGTTCCAACTCCAGAGAATCGGAACAGCTCTTATAAAAGCTCTTTAACAATTTGACTTATATTTAAATCCCTTAATTAGTTAGGCTGTAATTGACCAGATTCAATTTCCTCCATAAAATGACAAGCTCCTTGATGAGTATCAAGCATAGCATTTGTCTTCCTTAGCTCTGGTACCTCACTTCTACACTTATCCTGTACATAAGGACAACGTGTGTGGAAACGACATCCGTTTGGAGGATCAATTGGAGATGGTACATCCCCTTTTAAAATAATTCTCTCCTTCTTCAAATCCGGATTAGGTACTGGAATGGCCGAAAGAAGTGCTTTTGTATAAGGGTGTTGAGGATTTTCAAACAAGGACTTCTTATCCGCTATCTCAACAATTTTTCCTAAATACATAACGATAATACGATCAGAGATATGACGTACAACTCCCAAATCATGAGAAATGAATAAATACGTTAGTTGGAACTCTCTTTGAAGCTTTTTCAATAGGTTCAGTACTTGAGCACGAATCGATACATCAAGTGCAGAAACAGCTTCATCACAAATCACTAGCTTAGGATTTAAAGACAAGGCACGCGCAATCCCTACACGTTGTCTTTGCCCACCAGAAAACTCATGTGGGTAACGATCCGCTTGATATTCAAGTAAACCAACCGTCTGAAGCAGCTCAATGGCACGCTTACGACGATCTTTTCTTGGTACAATATCTTGAATCTCCATTGCTTCTTGTAAGATTTCTACCACCGTTTGACGCGGGTTGATTGAAGCATATGGATCCTGGAAAATAATCTGTAGATCCCGACGTTTTTTACGCATTTCCTTTTTGTTTAGAGAAAGTAAATCTTTATCGTCAAACATAATCTTTCCATCTGTAGGCTCATCCAAGCGTAAAATCGCTCTACCTGTAGTGGATTTTCCACATCCTGACTCTCCTACAATACTTACTGTTTCTCCTTCCATTACCTCGAAGGAAATATCATCAACCGCTTTTACATTATTAACTGTTCGACCTAAAAATCCACCTTTAATAGGGAAATATTGTTTTAAGTTCTCAACTTTCAATAGTACTTTTGCCATTGTGTAAGTCCACCTCCACATTACTATCCCACTCATCTGTGTAAATCCAACAACGAATTTCGCTTCCGTCATCATTTTTTGTTAGCTCAGGATATTTGTTAAAGCATAGCTCCTGAGCGTGAGGGCAACGTGGTGCGAATCGGCAGCCCTTAGGCATTTCAGCAGGGCTTGGTACAGAACCTTTGATTGCCTCAAGTTCATCTTGATCAATATCATGTCGAGGTAATGAATTAAGCAATCCTACTGTATAAGGATGCTTCGGCTTGTTGAACAATGAGCGTACATCCGTATATTCAACAACACTTCCACCATACATTACAACTACATAATCACATGTTTCTGCAACAACCCCAAGATCATGTGTGATCATGATTACAGACATTTTCAAGCGATCCTGAAGGTCCTTAATTAACTCTAAGATTTGTGCTTGAATCGTTACGTCTAACGCGGTTGTTGGCTCATCAGCAATCAACAAATCAGGATCACAGGCAAGAGCCATGGCGATCATAACCCTCTGCCTCATCCCACCAGAAAGCTCAAATGGATATTGATGAACTCTTTTTTCTGGAGATGGTATTCCTACAAGCTTTAGCATCTCGATCGATTTTTCAATCGACTTCTTTTTATTTAGCTTTTGGTGAATCTTTAACGCTTCACCAATTTGTTCCCCAACTGTATATACTGGATTTAAGGATGTCATAGGTTCCTGGAAGATCATTGAAATTTGGTTTCCACGGATTTTTTGCATCTCTTTTTCAGATTTTTTAACTAAATCTTCGCCGTTATATAGGATTTCTCCGCCAATAATTTTACCTGGCTTTTGAATAAGTCTTAGAATAGATTTAGACATAATACTTTTTCCAGATCCGGACTCTCCCACAACTCCAAGAGTTTGACCCTTAGGAACACGTAAGGTAACTCCATCTACTGCTTTAACTTCTCCACCACTTGTAAAAAATGATGTTTGGAGATTATTTATTTCTAATATAGATTCATGTTTTTGCATATTCTTTTCACCCCTTCTACTCTGTCATCCTACTTAGTTCAATTCAATTCGTTTATTTAGAAAACGATACGCAATATCAACGATTAAGTTAACAAGTACAAACATTAAAGCTAAAATCAAGATTGTTCCTTGAGCAACTGGGAAGTCACGAACCCTAATAGAGTTTAGGATAAGTTGTCCTAGTCCGTTAATGGCGAATACAGCTTCAGTAATAACGGCTCCACCTAATAAAGAACCGAACTCAAGTCCAGCAACTGTTACAACTGGAATTAATGCGTTCTTAAGTGCATGTCTATAAATAACAATTCTTTCACTAACACCCTTTGCTCTAGCCGTTTGGATGTAATCCTGACTAATTACCTCTAACATGCTTGAACGAGTCATTCTAGCTATAATGGCTGCTCCTGATGTTCCTAATGCTAAAATAGGCATGATAGCCTGTTCTAATGTCCCCCATCCTGAAGGAGGTAACCAGCCAAGTTCAATGGTAAATACTTGCATAAGCATGAGTCCAAGCCAAAAGTTCGGCATGGATAACCCGAATAAAGCCACAATCATAATCAGAACATCAGTTACGGAATAATGACGAACTGCTGAAATAATACCAAATATAAGTCCTAAAAATACGCTGAGTATAGTACTATAAAAAGCGATAGCTACTGTTATCCCAATTCTTGCCTGGATCTCATTCCAAACAGGTTGATTACTTCTAATTGACGTTCCAAGGTCACCAGTTAATAAGTTCCCCATATATTTAAAATACTGAACTGGTACAGGATCATTTAATCCAAGTCTTTCTCGTAAATTCTCAACCTGCTGTGGTGGTGCACTCTCACCGGCAATAACGATAGCTGGATCCCCAGGTATTAAATGCATCAGAGAGAAAACTAGGATTGAAATCCCTACGAGCACTGGTATTAATTGAATAAGTCTTCTTACAATAAATTTAATCAACTTCTAGCCCCCCTCTTCTATTTCTTCATTTTTGGATCCAAAGCATCTCTGAGTCCATCACCGAATATATTAAATACAAGTACAACGAGTACAATGGCTAATCCTGGGAAAAATGCTACATGTGGGAAGTCAAACAATACTCTTCTTCCATCAGAAAGCATAGCTCCCCACTCAGGTGTTGGTGGCTGAGCACCCATCCCTAAGAATGAGAGTCCACTAGCAGCTAAGATCGCCGTTGCGATTCTTAATGTAGCTTGGACAATAATTGGAGACATAATATTGGGTAGTATATGCCTGAAAATTATTCTTAGATCGGTTGCACCAAGAGCTCGCACTGCGTCAATATACTCTAGCTTCTTAGTTGCTAACGTAGATCCTCGAACAATCCTTGCAAAAGCAGGCACAGAAAAAATTCCTACCGCAATAATCACGTTATTCAAACTGCTTCCTAAAACACTTACTAATGCTAAAGCTAACAGAATACCTGGAAATGCTAATAAGATATCCATAATACGCATGATTAAAGCGTCTATTTTTCCACCGTAATATCCTGACACAATTCCCAAAGGTATACCAATGATCCCACCTAATAGCACAGATAAGAAACCTACATAAAGTGAAATTGGCATACCATGAATAACTCGTGTGAAAATGTCTCTCCCATTATGATCCGTACCAAACCAATGATCAGTTGATGGAGGTAGCAACCTTAATGAATAATCTACCTTATCATACTCATAAACGGTAAAGTACGGCCCAATAAGAGCTATTAGAATAAATAATATAATAAGATAGCCCCCAATAAGTGCTACTTTGTTGCTTCGCAGCCGGGAAAAGAACCCCATGCTGGACCCCTTTTTCGGGGGCTGTGTTAGTGGAACCTGCTTGTCTGATGTAGGAGCTATTTGATTGCTCATTCAGAAAATCATCCTTTCAGAAAATAATAATAAAAAAAAACTTTTAAATTAAATTATATTAATAGTATAATAAAAGACGACTTATTTTTACAAACATTAATTTTCTAAATAATACGTTTTAGAAAAAATAACTGAATTAAGATAAGTCAGAAAACTAGAACAATAATTGAAGGGGGAGATTTTGAATGAGAAGTTCAAAGAAATCCGTTTGGATGCTGAGCCTATTATTACTTCTATCTTTAGTATTAATAGCAGCATGCTCAAACAACGACGGTGGTTCATCTGAAGCACCAGAAACAAATGCTCCAGATGATAGTGCTACTGGAGAAGACGATGTAGTAGAAGAAACAACTGGTGGGGATCTAATTATTGCCACTAAATCTGAAATTGTTGGACTTGATCCACATACTTCTAATGATGTTCCTTCTAGTAACATAGCTTATAACATTTATGAATCACTTGTTTATTTCGATGAAAATGATGAGCTTCAGCCTTTATTAGCTGAAAGCTGGGATCAAATTGATGAGCTTACACTTGAGTTCACTCTCAAACAAGGTGTTAAGTTCCATGACGATACTGATTTTAATGCTGAGGTTGTAAAAGCTAATATTGAGCGTATTCTTGATCCTGCAACAGCTTCACAACGTCTTTTCTTATATGAAATGGTTACTGAAGTAAATGTTATTGATGAGTATACGGTTCAAATTGTTACTGAGTATCCGTTTGCTCCACTTTTACCTCACTTAGCACATAGTGCTGGTGGAATGATCAGCTTAGATGCTATCGAAAAAGATAGAGAAGCTGTAGCTAGTGGGCAAAACCCTGGTTCACACATTAGTTCTAATCCAGTAGGTACAGGTTACTTCAAGTTTGATTACTGGACTACTGGTGAAGAAGTTAAGCTTGTTCGTAACGACAATTACTGGGGAGAACATGCAAAGGTTGATTCTGTAACTTTTAAAGTTGTTGGTGAGGAATTAACTCGTTTAACTGAACTTGAAACTGGATATGTTCATATTGCTGAACAAATGCAACCAAGTGATATTACACGTATTCAAGGTTTACCAAACGCTGGCTTAAATGAGACTCCACAAACAAGTTTATCTTACATTGCATTTAACACTCAAAAAGAACCATTTACAGACGTTCGTGTTCGTCAAGCTATTTCTATGGCGATCGATCCAGCCCAAATCATTGATGGTATTCTTTATGGAGCAGGGATTCCAGCAGTAGGACCACTTGCTCAAAGTGTATTAGGATATGATGCTTCTGTTACTCCACTTGAGTACGATATTGAAGGAGCGAAAGCACTATTAGCTGAAGCTGGATATGCTGATGGGTTCAGTACTACGATTTGGACAAATGATTCTGCTACACGTGTCCAAACGGCTGAATACCTACAATCTGCACTAAGAGAACTTAACATTGATGTATCTGTTGAGATTGTTGAGTGGGCAACATACCTTGAAGACACTTCAGCTGGTAAGCATGATATGTTTATCCTTGGTTGGTCTACTCCAACTAGCGATGCTGACTATGCAATGTACGCTTTATTCCATTCTAAAAACCATGGTTCTACTGGTAACCGTACATTCTTAACGGATGCAGAACTTGATGATCTATTAGACAGAGGTCGCCAAGAAGTTGATCCAGATGCACGTTTAGCAATTTACAAAGAAGCTCAAGAAAGACTTGTTGAGATTGCACCAATGGTGTATACTCACTATACAATTCTTTTAACTGGTATCAGTGATAGTGTTCATGATTTCTGGGTTACTCCTAACGGTATCTTCAGACTTCAAAACGTGTACATTTCTGAGTAATAACAATTAAAAAAGCTGAACTAAGATGATCTTAGTTCAGCTTTTTTATTTCTACAATAAAAGAATTTAAATTATGATTATTTTTTTAAAATTATGATTTTATTTTGTCGAAATCTATGATATTATAGGTACCGTCAAGAATTTTGTGTAAATAGAAGATTTCCGTTTCTTGTAAAATGGATATGTATTTATTCTTCAGAGAACATATTACTTAGCTCTGCCCGAGCTTGATCAAACCCAATATGGCATCGAGCGGAGAATTTTTGGTTGTATGGCTCAAATAGGGAAACAAGAAAGCGCTCTAAAGATTCTTCGTTAGGAAACTGCTCTTTCCTTTTGCTGTATCTCTTAATATTTTTATTTAACCCCTCAATAAGATTAGTCGAATAAATACTACGCCAAATGGCACGAGGAAAGTCATAAAACGTAAGCAAGTAAGGATTATCGCTCAGAGCTTTTGTCACTCTAGGGTAGGCTGACTGCCACTTGCTGATGAATACCTCTAGTTCTTTTTGCGCTTCATGACGTGAATCAGCTCGGTATACTCGCTTAAAATCGGCACAGATATCCTTACGGTCAGCTACTCGAACTTTGTGAGCAATATGCCGTGCGGCATGGACACAACAAGACTGATACTTAGAACGAGGAAAGACCGTAGAGATGCGTTCCCGAAGACCTTTTAATCCGTCTGAAATAAAAAGGAGGATATCTTCAACTCCACGTTCTTTAAGCTCTTGTAATACTTCTTCCCAGACAAAAGCTGACTCCGTCGGAGCAATCGTAAAAGAAAGGACTTCTTTGGATCCATCCTCTCGGATGCCCACAGAGATATACACCGCTTCCTTAGAGACTGTGTCACGCTTCAGAGCGATAAAAGTTGCATCAAGATAGACACATACGTAGCGAGAAGCTAAAGAACGTGATTTGAAAGCAGCTACTTGTTCCCCTACCGCTTTAGTCATATTAGAAATGGTCTGTGGTGTGTAGTGATGCCCGTACATTCTTTCAACCAAATCAGAGATTTCGGACATTGTGACTCCCTTTTGAAACATATGAATGACAAACGCCTCTAGGGTGTCGTTTGAGCGCTTATAAGGTTGAACCGTTTGTTGCTTAAACTCACCATTACGATCACGAGGGATGCTAATCTCTAAGTCACCAAACTCCGTGTGGAGTTTGCGGGAGTAGGATCCGTTTCTAGAATTACCTGAATGAAATCCAATTCGGTCGTACCTTTCATAGTCTAGGAAAGCTGTTAACTCCGTTTGGAGCAATGTGTTAACAGCCGCTTCTAAGTGAATGCGAAAAACTTCTTTAATATCTTCTTTTTTGACTAGAGCTTCAATGATATCTGTTGTAAACTGATTCATAGGGAAGACCTCTTTTCTGTGAATTTGTTGTGGTGACTTAATTCTACAAGAAAAGGTCTTCCTTTTTCTATCTATTCATTTACACAAAATATTTTACGCTATCATATTATAATTTTGTGATTATTTAACTTGTTATTTTAAAGGAATTTAATATAGTTTATTCCATTTAAAAGAATGCTATATCAGATATTTTATTTAGAAAGTGCACACCACATAACCGTTACTTTTAAATGTTTGCTTCTCACTCGATATGTCTTATAGGAGGTTTCATATGGATTGGATATTATTCTCAAGAATATTCCTTAGTATACTATTCTTTTTCTCTGCCTTATTAAAAATCGTTGATAAACAAAATTTCATCAATACCATTAAAGATATTGGCATAAGAAAAGAACTCCTTTCATTAGCTTTCGGAACCCTTATCATTTTTGAAATTATTGCCTCCATCCTACTTTGGATTAACTCATTAGTTGTTTTTGGTTTATCTTTAGTCTATCTCTTATCTATTATTTTTCTTTTCCAGACTGTAAAGATTATCCGCTCCGAGGAGGAAGTCCAATGCAATTGCTTTGGTTCCTTAACAGACGAAAAGCTGGGGTATTCAACACTTATCCGAATCTTTATCATTCTATCCGTTAATACGTATTTGATCATTAATATTAATTCAATGAATTCAACTTTCAGTCTATCTGAGATATTTAGTTATACAACAACTTCACTTGGACTTATAATGCTCTACTCTCTTTTACATACATACACAAGCCTGCGAGTTAAAATAAACAAGGAGATTAAGTAATGAATACAACTATTTATTTGACCCTCTTTATATTGTGGATTTTGGTCTTATGCAATTCATATATGTTAATAAAGCTCTTCAAAGCAGTTGCTAAGTTAAACAAAAAAGAGCTACCCAAAAGTTTTGCAGGTATTGCTAAAGGATCACTTCTCCCCATCAAAAACTATAAAAACCTAGACATGAAAGCATTTGATTATACATCGAAAAAAAATTATATTGTACTATTTGGAAGCTATGGCTGTAAGGTTTGTCATCAAATATATCCATTATTTAATACACTCAAACAGGAAAAAACAGGAGTCATCATTCAAATTTTTATGTTAGCTACAGAAGATCAGGCAAAAGAAATTAGCGCACAATACGACATTCCTACAGATCATATTACTATAATATCCCAAAATGATTTGCCTTCACTTGGAATCACTGGATTTCCTTTTGCCTATTACTTATCTTCAAATGGGAACGTTATTAATAAAGGGCTGGTAAACTTCAAAAATGATTTTGATATTTTAATGTCTGCTTAGAATCGTTATTAGATATTTACTTTTTAAAAGCATTTTAAATTTCTGAAGTATTAAATGCGGTTTCTCCTTCCATTGTGAAGTGAAACAATATTTCACATCTTAGTCTAATTACCTCATTAATTTCAAAAATTATTCTTAAAGGAGGTGTAATGAATGGAGTTTGAAAACTATAATGAAGAGTCTGTCGAGGCATCATATTGTGAATGTACAATATTTGTCTGCGGCTACCATCACGGTGGGATTCCAATTACAACTATGACATGTAGATTCGATAGTGGGAACACATACAATTTTTGTGAATGCTATTAGTGATTCCTGAGTCAGGGTACAAGCCCTGACTCCTTTCTTCATGTGAAGAATATAATTAAGAAGAAGCTGTCAGGGCTATACTCTGACATTTTTCTGTTATTAGGAGATACATATGAAACTAGTATATTTAAAAAACCTATTTACCCTAGTATGGCAATATGGTAAAGCATTGTTTCTTCTAAGTACAATCATAAAGATAATTCTTGGAATCTCACCATTAGCCACCTTATTTATTGTCCAAGAGGTTATTAATCAAGTAACTGAACTTATTCAAGGTGAATCTGTAGAATATATGTCTGTGCTTTTCCTTCTCCTTTTACAATTTGCTGTATCTGTACTGATCTCGATTTTAAATCATGTAGACTCCATACTTGCCATTCATTTAGAAGTAAGATTAGATTACAAGATAAGTAAAAAGGTCTCTACCAAATCAATTACTGTACCCTTCTCCTACTTCGAGTTATCTCAATTTTATGATCATCAAAATCGAATTAAAAACGGCAACATTGGAACACGCTTAATGATTCCCATTAAAGCTACACTTGATGTTTTAAAATATATCATTTCAATCAGCAGCTACGTAATTTTTCTAGCCACTATTCATTGGGGGCTAGTTGTAATAAGCTTGATCGCCTTCATTCCCATTCTAATTATTAAAGCAAAATTTGGTTCTGCCAAGTTTTATTTAATGCGGAATCAAACTCCCGCTGCCAGAGAGGCTAATTATATAACTTCACTATTAAATACTCGTCAGGCTTCAAAGGAGATTAGGTTGTTCAGGCTTGGCGAATTTTTATTACAAAAATGGAGTTTTTTATTTAAAAAGAATAACTCCCAGACACTCAGACTTGCAAGAAGAGAATATTATGCCTTTATCTTAATTGACTTATTTAGCGCCTTATTATATGTTGCTGCCTCGCTGTTATTGATCTCACAGATTAGTAGAGGGTTTCTTGCCGTTGGACAATTTGTTTCAACGGGACAAGCTATTCAAGGTGCTCAAAGCACCATCAATATGATTGCAAGTACTTTGGCGAGAATTTATGAAAATCAGCTATACGTAGAGGATTTATTTAAATACTTGAATTATTACGAACCTACTTTACATAAAAACAATGAACAAGAAAAAACAATGAGCTTCCCCTCAAAGGTTCAAAAAGGGATAAATGTGGGTAACCTAAGCTTTTATTACCCTCATTCATCAAAAAAAGCATTACATAACATTTCATTCTCTGTAAAACCAGGTGAAAAAATAGCTATAGTTGGTGAAAATGGTTCAGGTAAATCAACACTTGTAAAATGTTTAATGGGGCTTTACAACAATTATGAAGGGACCATTACAATCGATGACATCGATATACAGAAGATTAAAACAAACGAACTCTATGATCAGATGACAGGTATCTTTCAAGATTATATGAAATACCAATTTACTGTACAGGAAAATATTGGATTTGGAAATATTTCTAAGCTTGATCAACTACAACAAATAATAAACACCAGTGAAAAGAGCGGAGCTGATTCCTTTGTTAGAAACTTGCCTAAGCAATATAGCTCTCGGTTAGGTAGACTTTTTCAAGGTGGATATGAGCTCTCAGGCGGTCAGTGGCAAAAAATCGCATTAGCTCGTGCATTATATAAAAATGCTCAGATTATTTTTCTTGATGAACCCACCGCTTCACTTGATCCACTGGTAGAAATCGAATTATTTAGACAGTTTCTTAGCACAACTAAAGATGTAACTACATTCTATATTTCTCATCGTATGGCCTCAGCCAAAGTAGCAGAAAAAATACTAGTACTGAAGAATGGTGAAATTGTAGAATCTGGCTCTCACACCGAACTTATGAATCTACAGGGTGAGTATCACAGAATGTATCAAGCACAAGCCAATTGGTATCTAGAAAAAGATTCAAGTTAGCTCAAAAACTTATACTATATTGATTGTATAAAAAAATATATTTTAAACAAAAAGGGTAGCTCAGATAAGTTTAATAACTTTTATGAGCTACCCTTCAAAAATTTATTTAAATTTATCTCTAACTGGAACTTAATAAGCACTTTTAATAACTTCTAGTAACTTTTCCTGACCTAATTTAGAGACAACCAAAGTGTATATTCCTTCGTTCTCATATTTAATAACAGATAATTCTTCCCCATCTTGATTTCTATTAATAGCAAACTCATAGTTTAATTCTCCGTCTATTTTAGCAGAAAAATCATTTTCTTCAAGATTACTTATTTCTATTGGAGTTTCTTGGATTGCAACTACCAATAAATCACCAGATTCTCTATCTCTGTAATGGTTTAAAATTGCACCACCAGCAATTTTAGGTTCATCAGCTAAATAATAGTCGTTACTTATAGCATTTGAAAAACTCTCTTTTTGCGCTACGACTTCATATGACAAAGCTTCATTTGAAATAGTTGTTTCAGCAGTTTTATTAGCTAAATTACTTCTACCCACTAGATATGACATACTGTCTTCAGTACCACATACATAAACACTTGAATCATGACCGGATATTGTACTAACTTGTATTTGTACTCCCCTATTAGTTGATCCTAGTGGAATTGTTCTATTCCAATTAGATGTGTAAGTTCTACCTTGCTGTAAACGAACACCGACTATATCAGTATTATAAACAACAGTATTTGAATCTTCGAGATTATAGGAGAGCGACGCACCACCCAATACCCCACCTTGACTTATGGAAGTAATTAAAACACTATGGCTATTTAATCTAAAACTATTTTGATTATAAGAACCAAAAGAAAAATTATATCTTATATCATAAACACCACCACAGTTTTCTGCAACCCATCCTGTTATAGAGTTATTTCTTACTGTACTCCCTCCAGTACCTGAACTTGGCAAATCAGTCCACCAAACTTGACTATTACCTGTTGCCTTAACAGAGTTCATTGGAATGATTGAAAGTGATAAAATGATACAAACACCTGCAATAAAAAGATTACTTGTAAATTTTCTCATATTATCAATCCCCTTCCATTTTTTGTGCAATATAATTATAAACATATTTCTTAAAATCTTTCAACCTATTTTTTAGATTATTCTTTAATTTTCATTAATTAATAACTAATTCGCGCTAATTACGCCTATATATGTCCATTAAATAGAAATTAATGTGAAAAAATAGTATTCTTATGTTAATTTTTCATCTTCATATAAAATATAATCCCTTATGTATTTTGTCTAAAAGGTTAAATCTGACAACCTACACAAAAAAACATCTTTCGACTAGAAAGCATTTCTTTAACGATAGGACTCCCACACCTTTGGCAAGGCTCCCCCTCTCTATCGTAAATCATACACCTTTCATCAAAAGCACCAGTTTGTTTATCTGATTTATATAGCGGGTGCTCCATATATCCACCACCAGCTGTAGCATCTGTTAGCACCTTTTGAATGGAATGGTAAAGGCGTTTTATCTCTTGGTCTGATAGTTTAGCGATATCTCTCTTAGGAAGCAGCTGAGCGGCAAAACAGATTTCATCTGAGTAACAGTTTCCTATACCTGAAAGGAATGATTGATCAACCAAAACGGTTTTTAATCGCCCACGTTTGCCTTGAATGTAGCTTTCAAAAAAGGATAGAGTGAAGCCACTCTCCAAAGGCTCTGGCCCTAATTCTATAAGCTTCTGATTTACCGCCATTTGGCTGGGATATAGGTGTAAATAGCCTAGACGTAATCCTATAAAGTATAACTCCCCTTCTGGGAAGGTCAATTGAATCTGAACCGTTCGGTCAGGCTTATCTTCATAAGAACCAAAGTACATCCAGCCACCAAGCATAAGATGTAGTAAAAGAATGTTTCCATTCTCTAAGTTAAATAGAAGATGCTTTGCCCTGCGTTCGATTCTAATTACCTTTTGATGACTGATAGCGTTGTGGAATCGTTCCACCTCTACGTTGATCGATTTTTCCCGATTAATCTGAACTCTAACTATCCGTTGATTCACTATTATTTGAGAAAGAAGTATCCTATAATTCTCCATCTCAGGTAGTTCTGGCATAACACTCTCCTCTTTCGCTTTTAGAAATGCACTCTTCTTTAACACATCTAATCTCTGCCTAACTCAAGCAACGCTCTTATTAGTCTCCCTCTCTTTTGATATGTCCATACAAAAAAAGACGTCCAATAGATATTCTCATCCATTAAACGTCTAATGATAGACTAAATATATACATTTAAACATCTACATATTAACCATTCATTTACTGACGGAGTAACTATAGATCATGATTAATAGATCGTGACTATAGATCCATTTCCAATAGCACAGGACAATGATCGCTACCCAACACATGACTATCAATTTCGGCTCCCTTAAGATAAGGCTTCAATCTCTCTGAAATAATAAAATAATCAATTCTCCAGCCAACGTTTCGTTCTCTGACCTTTGGCATATACGACCACCATGAATAGGCTTCTTCTCGATCAGGGTAAACAGCTCTAAAAGAATCAATAAAACCAGCGCCTAAGAGCTCAGTCATCTTTCCTCTTTCCTCTGGAGTAAAGCCTGAGTTTTTCATGTTTGATTTAGCATTTTTAATATCTATTTCCTGGTGGGCTACATTCAAGTCACCACATAAAATAACAGGCTTCTTCGTATCCAGCTCCTGCAAATATTGGCGAAAGTCGTCCTCCCATTGCAAGCGATACTCAAGTCGTGATAAATCTCTCTTCGCATTGGGGGTATATACATTGACTACATAGAATTTGTCAAACTCTAGGGTAATGATTCTTCCCTCATCCTCACTCTCATTATCCCCTACACCATAGCTGACAGAAAGGGGTTTTACTTTCGTAAAGATCGCCGTCCCTGAATAGCCCTTCTTCTGTGCATAGTTCCAGTAATGCTCATATTCTTGTTCAAACATGAGCTCGATTTGCCCTTCTTGAAGCTTTGTTTCCTGGACACAGAAAATATCAGCATCCACCTCATTAAAATATTCCATAAACCCTTTGTTCACACATGCTCTTAAACCATTTACATTCCATGATACTAGCTTCATATAATCTATGTCCCCTATTCTTTCGCCCTTCATGTATCTTTAGCTCGTTTTCTTATCTCTTTTCTTAGCTATCCAACCGTGCCATACGGCTAGTAAATCAACTTCTATCAGCTGCTTTCCTAGTTTTGCTTACTCAACTTTGCTTGCTTAAGCCTCAGCTCAGACAGCTTCCAGCTCTGTGGCTGAGCCAGGCGACCTCGGATAGAGATAAAGTGTAGGATAGATAGCAAAACAGCTGACGCATTCATTCCCATAATTATACCACTCATTTGAAGCTGTGGCATAGAACCTAGTACAAACATCGCAATAAACGATATGGTTGTTGTATAGACAGAGTGAATAAAGGCATCTTTAACAAGCCCTAAGCCTATTAAGAAAGCCTGCATAGGAATGATAAAATAATGAAAGAAGAAATAAGGAATCAATAGCTTTAAATAACCAACAGCAGAGAAAGCATCGAAAAATAATCCTGTCAGCTGTTCAGCAAACAAATAGAAGACAAAGCAAACCGGTATGGCGTAGAGCAGGGTGACAAAAAGAATTTTCTTTAGTAGACTTTGTAACTCAGGAAGCTCTCTATTTGCATATTTTTCGGAGACGATAGGAATCAAGACGATGAGTAAGGAATGAGCGATAAATGCAGGGAAAAAGCCAATGGTAAAAGCAACACCAGCAAGCTTTCCATACTGAATGAGTGCCATTTCCTCAAACATTCCTGAGCGTATAAGAGCCGCTTGAATGAGAAACGGTTTGATGGCAAAAGAGGCGGCATGAAAGATACGTAATCCTGTAGCTGGTATAGAAACGGCAAACAATGCTCGAAGTACCGTTTTTCTGCTAATCGGTAAAGAGGGCTGTTGCTTTAATTTTCTCATTTCTAGCATGAAGCGAGTGAACAGATAAAGGAATTCAACAAACTCTGTAGCTATTAGAACACATAGAGCCAATAAAATGGAGAACTCCGTATCCACATGAAACAAGCGGAAAATGAAAATTAGCAGAACCAACTGAACAACTCTTCTTAGGACATTAGCAAATGCAATTTTTCCCATGTGCTGAGCACCCATAAAATATCCGCTGGCGATAGCAGAAAAAGAAATCAATGGTACTAAAAGTATAAGGAGCCATCTTAGTAACGGGTGATAGTTATGGAAAATCGGCAGAAGTGGTAAAACAATTAAAGCGACAAGTAACATAGCAATCGTAAAGTAAAAAATAAACTGTATCGTATGCTGCAGCATTCCTCGATGGTACACTTGATCCTTTTCAGCCACTGCTTTGGAAATCGAAATGGGTAACTGCATACTGGCAATAACAGCTAGAAACATAATCGTTGGAAAGATGGCCATATATAAGCCTAATCCTTCCTCCCCGAGCTCCCTAGACAACACCATATTGATAACAAATTCCAAACATTCTCCGATAAACGCAGCTAAAACAAGTAGAATTGAACCTTTTATCAATGTACTCACGCTGTCTCTCCCTCTCTACATCTCGAACTTGCAATTCATGAGATGGCATATGAGAAATTTATATGAGACAAGTACAAGAAATAGTCTATCTATTTCATGTCCAAATGAATTCAATCAAAGGTTGAGATCATTTTATTTCATATCGTGAGTTAACTCTAGGAAAAGAGCCACATTTTCATACACAGCATCTAAAGACGTTTTCCAAAAACTTTCCTGTTGAATATCGACACCTAAATGCTTTAGACCTATTTCCTCAACGGATAGTCGACTTGAATCGGTTAGCATCCTTCTTAGCAGTTCTCCTCCATTCTTCTCCTTCATTAATAAAGAATACATGCCTGTACTTAATAAATGGGCTACAGTATACGGATAATGAACGAAGGGCTTGCTTGTCATGTAGAAATGACGCAGAGAAGCCCAAAACGTAGGTTCATAAGAATCAAACACTTCAGCAAAACCTTTTTTCTGAGCATTTAGCATAAGCTCATTCAATTCTTCTACTGGAACAAACCCCTGCTTTCTACGATGATAAAAATCCACTTCAAACAAATATCGCACATACGTATTCAAGATCGTACCAATATCCCGAATGATTTGATAATCAAGTAGCTGGATTTTTTCTTGAACTGAGCTAGCTTGATGGACAGCTTGTCTCATGACAAGAGTCTCTGTTAATGTAGAGGAAAGCTCTGCAACAGTTGGAGGAATATCCTGTAAAAACATAGGCTGATTGTACATTAAAGAATACTGATAGGCGTGTCCAAGCTCATGCGCTAGAACCCCAACACTAGGCAGGTCATTAAAGAAGCTCATCATAACCCTTGGTTCTCCCCACTTAGGGAAGGAGGCACAGAATGCTCCAATGGATTTTGTATTTATTACTCTAGCATCGATCCATTTCTTTTCTGCTGCCATAACAATGAAATCAGCAAACTCCTGGTCGAAGGACTGAATCTGATTAGTAATAAAGGAAATAGCCTCTTCAAATCCAATTTCAGTTCGCTTCCCATCACCCAACGACAAAGGAGCTAATTGATCAGACCATGATAACTTATCCGTCTGAAAAAGCTCTCCTTTTCTTTTTAAATAATCAATTAAAGGCTGATTGTATGTATTTACGGCCTGCCACATAGCTGTAACTGATGATTCACTTATTCTATTTTGAAGTAGACTCTCTTCAAGAATCGATTCATAGCCCCGACTTTCATATAAGCTTAAACGATAACCAGCTATATGGTTCAAAGCTGCTGCAGATAGATCTGCTTCACCTTGCCAAACTTCCTTCCATAGCTCAAACGTTTCAATTCTTTGCAGACGATCCTCGCCATAGTAGATAGAGTTTCGTATCGTATTGAGAGTTGGCCTGTTTGCTGGCTCCTTCTCTATCACACGATCCAGCAACTTACTACTCACTTTTTTGTTAATCAAGGCATATAAATCTCCCCAAGCGTGTAGGCCAGGGGCCTCTGTTAATTGAAACGCTTTTTCCATCTCTGGAGCAAGCTTTTTTCTCTGCTGTTGTATTCTTTCGTTCAATATAAATTTAAGCTCAGTCATATCTATTGATGATAAAAGCTTATCCAATTGCTCCTCCTTTTGCTCAGCCAATAGCTTATCTATTTCAGACTTACACGTTTGATAAATCCCTGAAATCACATTGATCTCATCCATCCATGCACCATACCGTTCATTGCTCTGATCTATCGAACGCAAACAGATTACCGTCTCTGAAAGTTGATAAAAATTCGTGTATAAGCTTTGGCTTTTTAAAATGAGCTGCTTTATATCATCAATGTCACTACATTTGTGATCAATATCGATCCCCTCTTCCTCAATGTTTCTCTCTTTATGACAACCATCTTCTCCTTCAAATGAATATAGCTTTGTCAAAAGCTCTTGTACCTGCTGCTTCAATTGCCGAAGCTCCGAGCTAAAAGCATCTAGTCCTCCTTTAATATCCTGGCTGACCTTATCTTCTATGTCCCAAGTGCTGTAGCTCATTTAAAGTCTCCCTTTCCTTCAAAAATTCATCCATTGAATCTACCATTATTATAATACTCAATAAGCACCATTAAGCCACCCTTCATATCACCATTTACTCCTCATCACTTGCTATAGGCTGTTGCGCATGAAGAATATACAGATCAAGCTTTTCAGTGTAATTCTGCAGCTCTGTTTCTTTCCAATTTAAGTAGTAGGCCATACAAGCAATAACCTGCTCCTTCCATTTTCTTACCGATTGGATATCAAAGAATAAAGCTCCTGTTCTGCGAATAAAATAGTCCTCTGGTTTCATAACCATTTCATATTTCATTCCATATAAAAGAGAAAAGAAAAGATCACGTGGAAGATTGAAACGGGTAGCGTCGTGCGCTTCATTTTTCAATTGAAAAATGAGATCGATATTTGATCCATAAAGCTTGGCTAACCACTCTCCTTCTTCCTTAGAAAATCCATAGCTTTCAGCCTCTTCCGATTTCTGCTCAACAAAACGAGTAAATAGAGCTGATCCTCCTACGTCTCCTCCTGAAAGCGGCAATGTCTTCGTTCTACAGCTTATGTATTCAGAAGCTCCTTCCTCTTTTAGCTGCTTCATAACTAGGTCAACAATCATTTCAGCCATTTTTCGATATCCCGTTAGCTTCCCACCGGCTATCGATAGCAATCCAGAGGGTGAGGTCCATATTTCATCCTTTCTTGATATCTCTGAAGCGGATTTCCCCTCCTCAAAAATAAGCGGGCGGACTCCAGCCCAACTAGATTCTACATCCTCTAGCTTTACCTGCACCTCGGGGAACATATAATGAATAGCTTCTAAGATGTAGTCCCTATCTTCTATAGTCATTTTTGGCTGTACAGGATCACCGTTATAAAACGTATCCGTTGTTCCTACATACGTTTTCCCGGCACGTGGTATAGCAAAAACCATTCTTCCATCTGGTGTGTCAAAATACACAGCCTGCTTCAAAGGAAGCTTACTTTGATCAACGACGAGATGAACTCCTTTTGTCAGCTTAAGTGTTTTACCCGTTTTAGAACGATCAATATCACGTACATCGTCAACCCATGGGCCAGCCGCATTGATGATTTTTTTTGCCTTCACTGTGTATTCCTTGTCAGATATTACATCCTTGATTTTAACTCCTACTGCCTTGTCATGCTCATATACAAAACCCGTAACTTCAGCATAATTTATAGCTTTAGCTCCGTGATCCACTGCTTCCTTGATGACTTCCATTGTTAGACGCGCATCATCTGTTTTATATTCCACATAATAGCCGCTTCCTTTTAACCCCTGCTTTTTAATCAGAGGTACTTTATTCAGGGTTTCTTCTATAGAAAGCATTTTTCTACGTTCGGATTTCTTCACCCCTGCAAGAAAATCATACATTCGAAGACCGATGGAGGAGCTGAATTTGCCAAAGGTACCGTTCTCATAAATAGGGAGCAGCATCCATTCTGGTGTCGTTACATGAGGGGCATTTTCATAAACAATAGCTCTTTCCTTTCCTACCTCAGCTACCAAACGAATTTCAAATTGTTTTAGATATCGGAGCCCACCATGAACTAGTTTTGTGGAACGGCTGGATGTTCCTGCAGCAAAATCCTGCATATCCACCTGCGCTACGCTTAAGCCCCTAGTTGCTGCATCTAAGGCAATCCCCGCTCCAGTAATTCCCCCACCAATGATAAAGAGATCATGGACACTCCTTGCCATACTCTCTAATAATTCCGTCCGCTTTGTGCTTGAAAATTCTTTTACCAAAGCTTTCATTCCTCATTCCTCCTCACCTTATGACTGAGATAATAGAAGTATATGTACCTTCATAATCATACAATGCTACCTTGCAAAGAATGACTAAATAAAGTCTATGAAAACACAAAATAAATAAAAGAAGAGACCCCAAAACACCAAGCTTGTTCGCTTTTGTGAAATGTGGTCTCTCCTTATCATCTCCAACCGATATTATGAACTTAATTCAAGTATATCACATGTATCACTTATATGAGAATACGTTTATTTTAAAGCTCCGTACGAATATCCCAAAGCTCTGGAAAGAAACGCTGATCCAAAACCTTCTTTAAATATTGCACACCAGATGAACCGCCTGTTCCTGTTTTAAAGCCAATAATACGTTCCACGGTTTTCATATGACGAAAACGCCATTGCTGTAGCCAATCCTCAATATCCACTAGCTTTTCAGCAAGCTCATATAAATCCCAATTTTGATCTACTTGTTTATACACGGCTAGCCATGCCTCTTTGACGCTAGCATTCCCTTCATATGCTTTAGAGTAATCTCGATTGAGTACCTCACTGTCAATAGAAAATCCAGCTTTAGCTAAAGCTTGAATAGCAACATCATATAAGCCCGGTGCGTGATAGGCCTCAGTTAAAACCTCTAGGAGCTTAGGATCTTTTTCATAGATTTTTAACACATGTGGTGTCTTATAGCCAAGAGCAAATTCGATTAAGCGGTATTGATAGGATTGAAAGCCCGAAGCCTGACCCAAATGATCTCTAAACTCCATGTATTCTGATGGCGTAAGGGTAGATAAAACATCCCAAGCTTGGATGATTTGATTTTGAATTTTTGATACTCTTGCTAATTGTTTAAAGGAGGTTGATAAGTCATCTCTTTTAATAGATTCAATGGCCGCTTTCGTTTCGTGAAGAATAAGCTTCATCCACAGCTCACTGACCTGGTGGATAATAATGAACAGCATTTCATCGTGATGATCCGAAAGTCGCTTTTGACCTGAAAGGATTTGATCTAGTTGCAAATAGTCTCCATACGTCATGTTTTGAAGAAAGTCTGTGTGAATATTGGACTCATTTTCTGTTGGTGATACATGCTTTTGGCGATTACGCTCCGTCATATGATTGCTCCTTTTACGCTTAAATTGATTCATTCACATAGTGATTTGTTCAAACTACCCTATTAGTAGAATCCTTTTCATTTTAAAGGGGCTTTACTACAGCTCGAACAGGACTACCATCTCCATCCTGAATAGCTAGAGGTAGAGCAATTAAAAGGTAGTCACCAAGGGAAAGCTGATCCAGCATCACATTTTCTAGGATATGGACTCCATTTTGGTGTAAGGCATGATGCCCCTCAAGCTCTTTGCTGTCTAATGCATCTACAGAAGGACAATCTAGCCCTACGAGACGTATCCCTTTCTCCCCAAGATAAGCAGCCCCATCCTTTGTAAAATGCGGGATGGAATCTGGAAAGCTATTCGGGTTATTAGGTAGCTTTGTTCTAATTAATAGTCTAGTAACCCCATTAAGGTCATGTGAAGATAGAGCATCAGCATTAATGAACTCAGAATCACCTATATCAATAAGCCGACAAGGACCAATATATAGATTAAGGTCCAGTTCATGAATCTTTGCTCCCTCATTTAAAAAGTGAAAAGGCGCATCTACATGTGTACCAGAATGTAAGCTTGTTGTCATCCTTCCTACATTGACAGAGCCCGTTTGCTCCTTAGTAGCAAATGTATAGGAAAATGAAGTATCTCCTGGCCAATGGGCAAGCTTATTACTTAGTGGCTGAGAAATGTCTATCCACCCTTGTTCAAAATTGCTTTGACTTGTTGAATGAGATCCATTGCTCATTTTATGCGACAACTCCTCGCTTATTTTCAAATTTTTTATATTTTTCTTCCTTCATGATTTCTTTCAGCTTCTGAATCGTAAGCCATACATCTTGATAGGAATTATATAAGGCAACAGGAGCAAGCCTAATGCCATTAGGAGAACGAAAATCTGGAATGATCTGCTCCTCCTTTAGAGCCTTACAAATCCTTGCTGCTTCAGGATGTACTAGGAAAAGGTGCCCTCCTCTATTTTCAGAGTTCAGAGGACTTTTCAATTCAAAGCCATACGACCCCAACTCATGCTCAATAAGCTGCTGCATATACTCATTTAATGCTATAGACTTCTTTCGAACCTTCTTAATTCCCGCTTCATTAAAAAGCTCTAACGATCCAATTAGGGGAGCCATACTAAGTAAGTGTGGAGTACCCATCTGAAAAGCACCAGCATGCTCAGCAGGTGTAAGCTGATGCTCCATGTCAAATTGCTTATCCTTGCGTGAACCAAACCAGCCCGTTAACCCTGGAATCCTTCCAAAATGTTTAGCGTTAACATACAAGCCTCCTACAGCTCCAGGTCCCCCATTTAAATGCTTGTATGTGCACCAAAAAGCAAAGTCTACCCCCCAGTCGCTGAGCTGATGCGGAATAGAACCAATAGAATGACAAAGGTCGAATCCTATTAAAATACCCCGTTTGTGGGCCTCCTTAGTTAATCGTTCCATATCCAAAATTTGTCCACTACGATATAGAATACTTGGTAATACAATCACAGCTACGTCTTCGTTCATAACGGCAATAATATCCTCTTCATTAAGTAGGTGCCCATCTACGCTTGGAGCCTTCACAAGATACGCATCAGGATCATACCCTTTCAGCTTTAATTGACTTTGTAGGGCGTAAATATCTGTAGGAAAAGCTAGATCATCCGCTAAAATTTTATTACGTTCCTTCGTTGGCTGATAGAAGGTAGCGACAAGCTGATGCAAATTTGATGTTGTTGATCCCGTAACGATGACCTCTTCAGCTTTCGCCCCTACTAAAGGAGCCATTTTACCTCCAAGAGCCTCCGGTAAATAAAACCATGGATCATCGCCTTCCGTCCATCCATCAATCCCGTTCTGCTTCCATGTATCTAATACTTCTAATAGCGATTTCTCAGCTCTTTTTGATAGTAAACCAAGGGAATTTCCATCTAAATAGATTTGCCCACTTTGTATGTAAAACTCATTACGATAGGGAGCTAGTTCATCCTGTTTATCCAACTCTAAGGCATAGTCTAGCGTATACTGAACATGACCAGACATGTAATCCCTCCTCTTTTATGATTATTCCTACAAGGTATAAACACCTTTTTCGTTCTGTTAGTTTCTCATTTTTCTTGCCTTAATCAATTAAACATCAACCTAATCAATTGAGAGTACGATTTTTCCTCCTTTGATAAGCCTTAGCCGGCTCAAGCTTCTTCATCCAGCTCGTATTAGCCACACTAAAAATAATGAGAGCTGTCCAAATAAATGAAAATGCGATTAGGTGTGTTTTAGTAAAAGACTCTTGATAGATAAAAACCCCTATCAAAAGCTGAAGAGTTGGTGCAATATATTGTAAAAACCCTATTAAGGATAATGGAATTCTCCTTGCACCACTAGCAAATAACAATAAAGGAATAGCAGTCACCGCACCAGAAGCCATAAGAAAGAATGTAGTCCAACCACCTAAGGTAGTAAAGCTACCAGATCCGCCTACCTGAAGCCAGACAACAAATACAAGAGCAACTGGTGTCATCATCAGAGTTTCGATCGTTAAGCCCGTCATGGCACCTAAATTTGTTAGCTTTTTTGCTAGTCCGTATAAAGCAAATGTAATAGCTAGTAGAAAAGCTATCCAAGGAAAGGAACCATAACCAAACGTTAAAATAAGAACACCTATAAGGGCTAGAGTAAAGGAGATCATCTGCCAGAAGGATAATTTTTCCTTCAACACTAAAATCCCTAATAAAACACTTAGTAGTGGGTTAATATAGTAGCCTAAGCTCGTTTCTACTATCTGTCCTGAATTGACGGCATAAATGTAGATAAACCAATTTAAGCTAATGAGTATTGAGGCTAACAAAACCCCTAGTAAAACCTTCTTTTTTGCTAGGATAGCTTTACCTTCCGAAAGAAAGGACTTTCCTTTTCCTAGTACAAGCAGAATCATGAGTACAAATACAAATGACCATACTACGCGATGAGCTAGTACCTCTAGATCAGGGACGTGATCAACCGTCTTCCAGAAGATAGGGAGTAATCCCCAAGCAACAAAAGCCCCAATCCCAAACCATGTGCCAATTAATATCTCTTTTCTCTCTTGCACTCCATGCTCACCTTCTCTTTATCTAGGGTATGATACTTTAAAGTATTTCCGGGGCAAGCGCATAAACTGACAGCATGACAGAAGCTTATAGAAAAAACGACCTCTCCCTTTGCTGAACGATGTAAAAATTCATCGTGGCATGTACATCCTTAACGCGTCTTTCTCTTTTCTATTTCCTCGATTAGCATGGAAAGCTCTGTCCATCTCTCCATAGCTTGCTCTAGCTCCTCTGTTACTTTAGTCTGCTCCTCATAAAGCTCGTTCACCTTCATGCTATCACTTCCAGCTTGGATAATTTCCTGTTCAAGCTGCTCCAGCCTTTGCTCTAACTCAGTAATAACACTTTCAATTTGATCCCATTCTTTCTGTTCCTTAAAGCTTAGCTTAAGCTTTACAGGTGGAGCCTGCTCATACTCTACCTTCTGAGTCTGCTTCTTTAATTCCCGTCGATCAGCCTCAAGTAGCTCTTTCCTCTCTTTACTAGCTTCCAGATACTCAGAATAACTCCCCATAAAAGAGTGTAAGGAATTTTGCCCATGAGTATCCTTTTCAAATGTAATCAGCTCATCTACAACGCGATCTAGGAAATACCGATCATGTGAAACAGTAATCACAACTCCAGAAAATTGCTCTAAATAATCCTCTAGGACAGACAGAGTTTGTATATCTAAATCATTGGTCGGCTCATCTAAAAAGAGTACATTAGGCTGCTGCATCAAGACCTGCAACAAATATAATCGTCTTTTCTCACCACCAGAAAGCCTTTGTATATAGTTCCATTGTGATGGACGAGGGAACAAAAATCGCTCAAGCATTTGTTCAGCAGAAACAGCTACACCGTCAGCTGTATGAATCACCTCAGCTACCTCACGGACGTACTCAATAACCCTTAGACTTTCATCCATCTCCACATTTTCCTGTGTATAATAGCCGATTTTAACCGTTTCACCAACATCGAGTTGTCCTTCATCCGTTTCTATCCGACCTGCCATTATGTTTAAGAGCGTTGTTTTACCACTCCCATTTGGCCCCACAATCCCTAGTCGTTGCTTAGGAGTCACAAGATAGCTGAATGGAGTAAATAGTGGTTTACCTGCAAATGAAACACCTATTTCTTTAAGCTCAAGTACTTTTTTACCTAAACGAGCTGAGCCAATATTCATCTCTACAGGATCGTTGATCTCCTTACCCTTCTGCTCTTGGAGCTGCTCCGCTCGCTGTATACGCGCTTTTTGCTTAGTCGTTCTGGCCTTTGCCCCTCGTTTTAGCCAAGCAAGCTCTCGTCTTAACAGATTTTGACGCTTACTTTCGGAAGCAGCCTCCCTATCCTCACGCTCAGCCTTTTTCTCCAAAAACACCTCATAATTCCCTTCGTAGACATACAGATCACCATGATCTAACTCGAAG
This sequence comes from Bacillus horti, assembly GCF_030813115.1. Taxonomy (NCBI): domain Bacteria; kingdom Bacillati; phylum Bacillota; class Bacilli; order Caryophanales; family Bacillaceae; genus Caldalkalibacillus; species Caldalkalibacillus horti. Next base: position 51,947 of record NZ_JAUSTY010000018.1, read on the forward strand.
ATATGATTCGTCACACGATTAAGAAAGTACCGATCATGGGTAACAAGTAACAGAGCACCAGGATATTGACTTAAATATCCCTCAAGCCATTCAATCGTTTCATGATCTAAATGGTTCGTAGGCTCATCAAGCAGTAATAGGTCAGCTGGTGAAATGAGCGCTTTCGCCAAAGCTACCCTTTTCTTTTGTCCACCTGAAAGCTCCTGTATCTTCTTTTCAAAATCTGTAATTCCTAGCTTGGTCAAAATAGTTTTAGCCTGTGTATTCGCTTCCCAAGCATCAAACTGATCCATCTTCTGCTGCTTTTTAAGCAAGCGTTTAACTTTGTCCTCATTTTCAGGATCTCGCTCAAGCTCTAGTAACGCTTGTTCATACTCTCTTAAAGCCACCATCGTGTCTGAGTCCCCAAAATAGATGTGCTCCAAAACCGTAAGCGCTTCATCTAGCAAAGGTTTTTGGGCTAAATATTCAAGAGTAAAATCCTTAGCATGCTGAAAGGCTCCTTCTTCCACTGAATCTAGCTTAGCTATTACATTAAGTAATGTGGTTTTTCCTGTACCGTTTACACCTATTAACCCTACTCTTTGCTTTTCAGCAAATGAGAAGGAAATGTGATTCAATAGGATTTTATCTCCATACGTTTTATACAATTTTTCAGCTGAAAATATACTCATGGTTTACATCCTAACCTTCTGTTTATTTACTTACGATTGAATGTTTATTCTCCCTTCATTATACACTATCCATGGATGAATTTGCTCTATGACAATCTACTTCAATTCCAAAAAAAAGCCTACTTAGAAAACCACCCTAAGTAGGCTATGCAACTATATCTTTATTTCAGTAATGCTTTATCATCTACGCTATCAAGCCATGTATCAATTTGCTTTACAAATCCTTCAAGACAGCCATCTTCAAAAGGTGATGTAAGACCAGCCTCTTTGACTAGCTCTGTGAAGGACATCGAGCCACCAAGACCACAAAGCTTTACATAACTATCCCACGCCTCTTCCCTATTCTCATGCATCCACGCCCAATATTGAAAAGCACAGATTTGGGCTAAAGTATAATCAATATAATAGAACGGGGAGCCGTAAATATGTCTTTGTTTCTGCCAGAACCCTCCAGCTTCAAGATAATCAAAGCCATCATAGTCCTTGTCAGGAGAGTACTTCTTCTCTATATTCCTCCATGCCGCTTTTCGCTCTGCTGGAGTTGCCTCAGGATGCTCATAAACCCAATGCTGAAACTCATCAACTGAAACACCATATGGTAAAAAGTATAACGCATTGCTCAGGTGAGCAAATTTGTACTTTTCCGCATCTTCTTTAAAGAAGTTTTCCATCCATGGCCATGTGAAATACTCCATGGACATGGAATGAATTTCAGCAGACTCAGACGTTGGGAAGAAATATTCAACTGTATCATGCTTACGGCTTAAATAAACCTGAAACGCATGTCCAGCCTCATGTGTTAGCACATCAATATCTCCGCTTGTGCCGTTAAAGTTAGAGAAGATAAATGGAGACTCATAATCAGCAAAGTATGTACAATACCCGCCAAATTCCTTACCTTCTTTAGCTACTAGATCCATTAAATTTCGATCAAGCATAAATTGAAAGAACTCATTTGTTTCTGGAGAGAGCTCCTTATACATTTGCTTTCCTTGCTCAATAATCCATTCTGGTGAGCCCTTAGGTGAAGGGTTTCCGTTAGTGAAATGGTAGTCCTCATCGTAATACTTTAGCGTATCTACACCAATACGTTCAGCCTGTCTTTTTCTTAGCTTTGTTGTGATCGGGACGATGTACTCCTCAACTTGCTTGCGGAATTTTTTAACCATTTCTGCATCATAATCAACCCGCTTCATCCGATAATAGCCTAGCTCTACAAAGCTATCTAACCCTAATTTATCTGCCATTTGAGCTCTAAGCTTAACCAATTGATCAAAGATCCCATCAAATTCTTCAGCATGATCTACATTGAACTGGAAACGGGCCTCGTTAGCGTTTTTCCTGACCTCACGATCCGAATCCTCGAAAAATGGCGTGAGCTGAGCAATCGTATATTCTCCACCATTAAAGCTGACCTTTGCTGATGCAACAAGCTTGTTATAGTTCGTAACAAGCTTGTTTTCCTCCTGTAGCAAGGGAACAATTTCTGGAGAAAACGCCTTCAATTGTACTTCAACTAAACGGAAAAGCTGTGCTCCCCATCTTTCCTCTAGCTCTTTGCGAAACTTCGCTTCAACGAGTGCTTCATAGAATTTAGATGTGAGATTCAACATCACAGGTGAAATCTCATCCATGACCTCTTGTTCCTTCTTGTAAAACTCGTCATTCACATTGATTGAATGTCGTGCATAGCAAAGCTGTAGCATTGTGTAAAATGTTTTTCGAATCTTATTTATTTCATCAACGGCCTTCATTTGCTGTTCAGCATGATCTGCTGCTTTAAATTGTTCTAGAGTAGCCATAAAATCCTTTTCAATTTGATCCATATCTGGACGCTCATATTTATAATCTTCAAATTTCATAGTACATCCCTCATTTCTGTAGTCTATTTTGAAAAGGCTAGATAAGAATCCTTACAAAGCCTTCACCAGTAATACCTTCAACACTTCCATGTGCCAATCCTTCTTTATTTTAAAGTATTCTTTCAAAAGAAGAAATTAAGGCAAGTGTTAGGTTACATGAGTGTTTTTTTAACGTTTAAGAAAGTATAAAATTTGATAACCTATTTTCTTCAAATTTTATACTTTCTGACGGCAAGAAAAGCTTCCACTAATGATGGACTAGACGACTTCTTCGAGGGGGCTTCGATAGAAGCTTTTCTTATGACATAAATAAGTGAAAGTATATATTTACATCTCTTAATTTATTTGATAAAATTAAAATTTTGTACTTGCTGACAAGTATGGTATGATAAAGAAACTACTAACGGGGGTGACCAGTATGTTCGAAGTTGGAGATAAGATTTTTTATCCTATGCACGGTGCTTGTTTGATTAAAGCTATTGAAGAGAAGGAGCTATTATCAGAAAAACAACTATATTTTATTCTGGATATTCCCTCTCAGAAGTTAAAGATTATGCTGGCTAAGGATAAAATCGATCAGCTAGGCGTTCGTAAGGTAGTAAATGGGAGCACCATTGATCAGGTTTTATCAGAATTCAATCACGGAGAAACCGATTTTACTATAAACTCGAATCTTCGATTTCGTAGCAACATGAATAAAATGAGGACAGGTGATATTCATCAAGGAGCAGAGGTCATTCGTGATTTGATGCGAATCAGCTCAAAAAAATCCCTTCCTTTAGGGGATCAAAATATGTTATCTAATGCAAGAGATTTTTTAGTTAGTGAAATGATACTTGTTTTAGAGATTCCTTTAGATCAAGCGAATGATTTGCTGGATCAAGCTATAAGCAAAGACACCTAGATTAGGCTTTCTCCGTTGAGAACTCTTTTTCTTATCATGAGTCTATTCTCTTCTATCTATAATGATACACTGTTTGGTTCCTAATCTGTTCCTACAAGGAGGAAGGTTTGCTCTACAGGATAGCTGTTTTGCAAACCAAATTCCACCAAATTCAGCCTATTCACTAACGTTACGCATTGTTCAGTTCTAGATAGTGACTCTGACACCTTTCCTCATGGATTCATAGACAGCGTCGATCACTTTCATATTTAAATATGTATTTTCTAAGGAGTAAATCGGGGTAGTACCATCTAATATACACTTAGAGATATGCTCTGCCTGTGCTCTATACTGGTCATGGTCAATCTGCTGAGTTTCCTGCCCTTCATCCGTGTACAAATGAATGCTTCCACCCTCTGGATAAGCATCTGGACGGTAGGCATAAGGAACATGAATACGCCCTTCAGTCCCTATAATTTCATACTCGTTTCTACCACTCATTGTAAAGCTAGTATCAAATACTCCTTTGACATTAGAAGAAAATTGAAGAATTCCATGGGCCGTAAGGTCTACACCATTTTCATTAAAAACAGCTTCTGCCACTACACTTGTTGGTTCCCCAAGGAAATAACGGAAGGAGTTGATCGTATAACAGCCCACATCATACATTGCTCCACCACCAAACTCAGGCTTCATACGAATGTTGTTTTCAGGATCTCTCATTTGAAAGGAGAAAGAGGCTCTCATCATTTGCACATCACCAATTTTCCCTTCATCAATCCATTTCTGCACGGCCTCATGCTGCTGATGAAATCGATACATAAAAGCTTCCATAATGATGACGCCATTGTCAGCACAGGCTTTCTGCATCTCCTTTACCTCAGCTGCTGTTAATCCGGCAGGCTTTTCAACTAAGATATGCTTTTTGGAAGCGGCTGCCTTTAACACCCATTCTTTATGTAAGTGATTCGGAAGTGGAATGTACACAGCATCAATTTCAGGGTCTAGCAGCAATTCTTCATAGCTCGTGTAGGTCTTAGGAATTTGAAGCTCCTTTGCTGCTTCATAGACCTGCTCTCCTCGACTTGCCATGGCTACAACCTCGGTATTGTTGGCACGCTGAATCGCTGGAATAACTAGCTTTCTGCCAATATTTGCGGTACTTAAAATTCCCCATCTTACCTTTTGACTCATTTTTCCCTCTCCTTCTGAGATTGTTATTGTCATTTATTCCATATCCATTATCCTGTTGAAATATCGTCTTCATTACTATGATATACGAATTATGATTTTATGGATATTTCTTTTTCTTTTCTATTCACAATAATAATTCCCAAAATAACTAAGAACAAGGAAATTAGGACATAACCATGCATTCTCTCATTCAATAGCAGAGACGAGAGAAACACACCAAAAACAGGAATTAAAAATAGATATGTCGATATGGAGCCGACCTTATTGTATTTCATCACAGTGTTCCATAAAACAAAGCCTGCTGCTGAAAGAAAGGCTAGATAGAATAAGATTAAGCCAGATGTCCAATCAAACGAAAAAGGAAAAAGTCCTACCTGAGAAGCTCCTATGGCAATAAGACCTGTTGAACCTATGAGCATTTGCACACAGGTCATATAAAAGATATCTAGTTTTTGCGCAGCATTTTTAGCTAGTATATTTCCCATGGCTCCAGCAAACATAGCAAACAATAGAAGAATTTCACCTAGACCTATCGCTAACTTAATTGTACCACCAGTTGAGGAGACTAGAATGACTCCCATAAAGCCAATAAGCATACCCATCACCTTACGAACAGAAAGGTAATCGTTTTTATACATAAAATGAGCAATAATGATTTGAAAAAAAGAGGTCGTTCCCGCTATAATAGAGCCTTGTACCCCTGTGCTGAACCCTAGTCCAATATAGAAAAACACGTATTGCAAAAAGGTTTGGAACAGAGCAATAATAAGTAAGGTACGACCATTGTTTTTCTGCCATGACAATTTTTTCCGCAGCAAAAGCATAAATCCAATAATCAACAGAGAAGCTAAGAAAAAGCGATATCCGGCAAATAAAAGCTGATGAAAGATATCCGTAGAGCCGATATTTAACTGGTCATAGCTCAGTTTTATCATCGGAAAAGCACTACCCCAAAGTAAGGTTGCTCCTGAAGCTGCACATACAATTCCTAGAGGGTGAGTAAAAAAACGTTCTGCAGCAGAACGCTTTTGATCGCGATCTACTTGATTATCACTAGATTCTATAGACATTTTTATGTTGTTCCTTCCATTATTTCATCTGTTGCTGCTTTAGCCTTAACGAATAGAGTGAGAATAGGGCTTACGGTTTGTATCTTCCAATGCTTTTAGCAAATGAAAACATTCGATTATACATTTTTCTATCCATACGTTTGAAAGCGTAAAATTGCGGATGACGAGAATTAACCTCTAATATCCATAGTTTTCCGTTAGCTTCTCTAGCCAAATCAATGCCCATCTGATACATTCCTGGATGCTTTGCATTTAAGGTATGCGCGATTTTCAAGGATAAATCCTTAATGTCCTTCGATGCTTTTTCCCTTCCTTCTTCCATTAGGTTAAGCCGATCATACAATTGATCCATAAGTACCGGTTTTCCACCTTGATAATGATTGGTAACAATTTTATTCACTTTCCCTATCTTGGCCACCATACCCGTGAAAGTCCATGGACCACCAGGTTTTCTTTGCACCATAGAGCGAATATCAAAGGGCTGACCGTTAGCCTTCCCCAAATCGATACCCTGCTGGATAAATAGCTTTTTCTTACTCTGACTATTGATATATCGATGAACTTGATTAATGGTAGAGAAGTATTTATGGACATTCTTACTAGATTTAAGCTCATAGTTATCCGATTTCCTTTGTACCCTAAATATACCTTTTCCAAGAGAACCCACATTAGGTTTTACATAAACACTCTCAAACTGCTGTGTCATACTCCGTAGATTCGGTAGACTATAAGAAACAGCCTTAGGAAGATATGGCTTTATGGCAGTGTCTGATTTTAGATATTGATGAACACGAAGCTTACCTGTAATGCTCCGACTTCTAACCTTGCTTTTCATCCTTCTCACCTCGACCTATTATATGTAAGCCTTGGATTGACAGGAAGTACGGTTGTCTAATTTTTTAAAATATGTCTATGACTACACCTTCTTGCCTACTTAGCTAGCCCGTAAACATTTTTAGATAATGAAGAAAAAACCTCCAACTCCACAGAGTAGTGGCTTGAAGGTTTTATCATCCTCTAGAATTAGGAGGTTACTCTCCTAGGCCTTCTTTTTTCATCGTATCAATAATTCCCTGCATAGCCTCTTCCTCATCATGACCATCTACTGTAATTTTGATCTCAGCTTTATGAGGGACACCAAGAGACATAACACCCATAATCGATTTTAAATTCACAGAGCGTTCCTTATACTCCAAATGAATTTCACTTGAATATCTTCCTACCGCTTGAACGAGTAGAGTAGCTGGTCTAGCGTGAAGACCAGCTTCAGCCGTTATCGTAAATACTTTTTCCTTCATTATCTATTCGATCTCCTTTTATATTCATAATTTCTATCCTGATAACACAACGTTATTGATTTTAATCTATTTAAATCATATCATGATCATTCTCTTAAAGCTATGCTTTCACTTCTTTTTTTAACATTCCTACCATTAGTGCAGTAATCAATGAACCAATTAAAATAGCTAGAACGTAAAGAAGAGGATTTCCTTCGACAATCGGAATAACAAATGCTCCACCATGCGGTGCTGGAAGGCCTATACTAAAGAGCATGCTTAATCCTCCAGCAAGGGCTGACCCAACAATAATAGAAGGAATAACACGACCAGGATCTGCCGCAGCAAAAGGAATAGCTCCTTCTGTAATGAACGTGGCTCCCATGACATAGTTTGTTTTCCCAGCTTCTCTTTCTGCTTTGGTAAATTTCTTTTTAAACATAGTCGTTGCTAACGCTAGTCCAAGTGGCGGAACCATCCCTCCGGCCATAATAGCTGCATGTGGGGCAAATTGACCGGCATCAATCATAGCGATACCGAATGTAAAGGCTGCTTTGTTAATTGGACCACCCATATCTACAGCCATCATTCCCCCTAAAATTAACCCAAGTAAAAGTAGGTTACCTGAACGCATACCACCTAGCCAGCCTTCTAGCATATCATTAAGTGCTTTTACTGGTTCAATGACTACATACAGCATTATAGCTCCAGTAATCAGTATACCAAATAAAGGGAATAACAATACAGGTTTAATTCCTTCTAAGGCCTGTGGTAACCCTTGGAAGGCACGCTTTATTCCAAGAACCAAATACCCTGCTAGGAATCCTGCAATTAATCCACCTAAAAACCCTGCCTCACCCGTCGAAGCCATTAATCCTCCAACCATTCCTGGTGCAAAGCCCGGACGATCAGCAATACTCATGGCTATGAAGCCTGCTAGTACAGGGATCATTAAGCCAAACGCATTTCCACCACCAATTGTCATTAATGCCTCGGCGAGAGGATGATAAGAAGGATGTGAAGGATCAGACGCCTCAATACCAAAGATAAAGGAAATGGCAATTAAGATTCCCCCACCTACTACGAAAGGAAGCATATTAGAAACACCATTCATCAAATGCTTATAAAAGCCTTTCCGTTGACCAGCCTGCTCCTTTTCCTGCCCTTCCTTCCGTTCACTTCCTCCTTGATATACAGGTGCATCCTGCTTTAGGGCTTTCTCAATAAGCTCGGCGGGATTTCGAATCGCTCTAGAAACAGGAACCTCAAGCACATGTTTGCCTTTAAAGTCCTCCATATCTACTTTTGTGTCGGCAGCTACAATAATTGTAGTCGCCTCTTCAATATCTGCACGACTCAGTCTATTTTTAACTCCACCCGATCCGTTCGTTTGTACTTTGATCTCAATACCAAGCTCTTCTGCTTTTGCTTTTAAAGCGTCGGCTGCCATATACGTATGCGCAATACCAGTTGGACACGCCGTTACAGCTACAATTTTCTTTTTACTTGCTCCAGATCCCCCTTTATTCGTTCCTTTTGAAGCGCTTTCTATAGGCTCATTATGAGAACTTGTCTCTTTGTTCTTCTCCTCTTTTTCAAGCCTTACTTCTTCTTGCTTATTAATCGCTTGAATAATCTCTCTTTCACTATTTGCTGCTTCTAGCTCAGCTCTAAAGCTGGTATTCATAAGTAGACTGGATAATCTAGATAACGTTTCTAAATGTGCTTCATTCGCCCCATCTGGTGCTGCAATCATAAAAAACAAGTGACTTGGCTGACCATCCAAAGCTTCATAATCTAGACCAGACCTAGAGCGTCCAAACACAATAGCCGGATGCTTAACAGCGTCTGTTTTAGCGTGTGGAATCGCTATCCCTTCACCAATCCCTGTTGTACTTTGCTTTTCTCTAGCTAGAATAGCTTCTTTAAACTTGGCTGGATTTGAAAGCTTACCTGCAAAATCAAGCTTGTCAATAAGCTCTTGGATGACCTCCTCCTTGCTATTTGATTGTAGATCAAGGATAATCGTAGATTCTTGTAATAAATCAGTAATCTTCATTGCCCTTCTCCTCTCTTAGCTTCTTCTATTATCTAACCTCCCAAGATGATTAACTTCCTGAGCTTATTATGCTTATGCCTTTAAACCTATTAGGCTTCCTAAGCCATTGCTTCTACCTTTACTCCTTCACTTGAACCTCCACATAAGGTAGAAGTTCTTGCACCTTCTCTACTGTACATAAGTCCTGTGAAAAAGCTGTTGCACTACCAGCAGCTACTCCCTGTCTAAAAGCTTCAAGGATATTCCCATCCTTAGCAAACACGGATAAAAATCCAGCCACCATCGAATCACCTGCACCTACTGAGTTTATTACCTCTCCTTGTGGCACAGAAGCGAAGGCCGTGATTTCCTTTCCTACTAACACAGCTCCTAATCCACCAATGGAGACCAGCACATATTCTGGACCTCTTTGGAGGACTTCCTTCCCATACTTAGCTGCATCCTCTAATGTTTTAATGGGAACTCCAACAAGTTCTCCAAGCTCATGCTGATTAGGCTTAATCAAAAACGGACGATAGCGGAGTGTATCCGCTAAAGCTATTCCAGATGTGTCCAAAACAAAGGGAATATTGTGCTTCAAACAATGCTCCGCTAGCTTTGAATAAAAGTCTTTAGGAACAGAAGTAGGCAGACTACCAGCTAAAACTAATATGTCTTTTTCAGTCAGCTCTCCAACCTGGCTTAATAGCTTGAATTGCTCAGATTCAGGAATTTGAGGTCCTGTACCATTCATTTCAGTCTCCTGATTAGCCTTCAGCTTAATATTAATCCTCGTTGTTCCTTCAAGCTCTATACAGCGATTCATAATTCCTTCTTGATCTAAAAACTGTCGAATATATTCGCCTGTAAATCCTCCAAGATAACCGAGTGCCACACTCTCCGATCCTAGCCTTTTTAAAACCCTTGAGACATTAATTCCCTTCCCGCCTGGATAAAACGCTACTTTTTCAGATCGATTTAATTGACCTAGCTTTACTTCATCAAGCTCCATGACATAATCAATAGAAGGGTTTAACGTACACGTGTAAATCATGATGTCACAACCTTTATTGTAGTTTTTGAAGATAAAGCAGTTTGTAGATATTCCTCAAGCTGATTGGTTATAATTGTAGCTTGATTTATATCTGCAATCCTAGCAAAAGTAACCTCTTGGAACTTCGTGTGATCGGCTAGAACGTAAGTAGCCTGCGACATGTTCATAACCGTTTTCTTGACCTTTGCTTCCTCTGGATCAGGAGTAGTAAAGCCATACATCTCATGAATGCCATTGACGCCAATGAAGCTTTTATCAAAGCGAAAGCCTTCGATTGTCTCAATCGCTCCACTGCCAATAAGGGCTCTCGTCTTTGGCTTAACAAACCCTCCTACGACATACGTATCAATTCCTTGCTCTAATAGCACCTCCAAATGAGTTAATCCATTCGTTACCACTTTAATTCCCTTGGCCTGAATGAATTTGATCAACTGATAAACTGTTGTTCCCGCATCTAAGTAGATACAATCTCCATCGTGAATGAGGGTTGCGGCATAGGCCGCAATCTCTTCTTTCTCTTGCAGGCTTTTCGTAGCTTTTTCTGAAATGCTTGGCTCCTCTCCTTTTTGCTGAAGCAGCGCTGCTCCTCCGTGGACACGCTTCAGCTTCCTCCCCTTCTCTAAGGAGCTTAAATCTCTTCGGATAGTTGACTCTGAAGCCGCTGTAACATCAATGATTTCTTGCAGTTTAACGACCTTTTTAGCTTCAAGAAGCTCCATGATCGCTCTATATCTCTCAGGTGTAAGCACCGTATCACTTCCTTAGATATCTTCAGTTTAATGTAAATAGATTATAGTTCTATACCCCTATCATAAAGTAAACCCTTTCATTCTTCAATCAACATCCTTCAAAAACAATTAAAATAAATCATAACCAATCAATTTCGTTCATCCATATCAAAGCCTAACCCTTCGTTTTAAGAACTATTTTTACAGCACTAAATTGGATATATATGTTAACATAGAGGAAATTGTGAAGAAATGCACTTAAGCTAACGAAGCAGGTTAGTTTAAGTGCATTTCTTTACAATCATAATGAAAAGCCGATTCCATTAGGAAAATCGGCTTTTCTGCTTTATTAAATAAGAATTTAAATTACTGACCATTTTTTCTTCTAACAGTTATTGTTTCTCCAGCAACGCCCCAATTATCAGTATCTACTTCATCAATAACTACAACAGTTGTATTTGGCTTTTTACCTAATACATCAACTAGTAATTGTGTTGCTCCCTTAATAAGCTCAGCTTTTTTTTCTGGTGTAACATTCTCATTTGTAATTTTAATATTTACGTACGGCATTCATAATCCCTCCTTCAATTTGATTTAATAGGTGAATTTCTAAGTTTGGCATTCGGTCAAATCGAATACCGCTTACAAGTAATGCTGAACCAATAAATACTACGCTAGCTGCTCCAATCAAGGCTGAATTAAAACTTTTATTCGAGTTAAGGGTGTCTAACTTTATTCATTGCTTTTTGCTGCGCACTTTTTCGTTTTAACGCTGCTCTATTTTTATAGAAGAATACAAGAATCACTAGCAATTCAACCAAAAAGCCAATGGATTGAGCCAAAGCCCCAATGCTTCCAGACCAGCCAGACAAATAGCTCACACCAATGATTAATACGAGAATAGTTCCTGTAAGATTGGTTGCTTGAGAAGCGATCATAAATCTAGTCTGCCCTTTTAGCATTAATAATCCGTTACAGAAGTCTAGATATGGAAAGACCAAAGCCATAATCATAAAGACCTTCATACATTGCAAGGTAGCCTCTAAAAGCCTTTCGTTTAAACCTAGTATATGCTCAAGCCCCCACGCTCCTATAGGGGTATAGCAAAGTAAGGCAAGCAAAAGAAATGGAACTAATCCAAGAGCAAAGCTAAACTGCATAACCTTTCTTGCATTCTGACGGTAGAAGTTAAGTACAATCTGATGAGTATAAGAAAAAAAGCTAAGAACCAGCTGTGTAAAGCTAAGCGCTAGGGCATAAGAGGCAATAGCCAGCTCCATGTCAGAGAGATTCCCTAAAAAAGCATTAATACTTGGTCCAATCAATACCGTAAAAAGAGTAGACAATACAAGGGGATAATAGAAGATCATAATATTTCTTTGCGTAGCAACAGGCTGATTGGGTCTTTCGCTAGGAAGCTCTTTTATTAACCTCCGTCCTTCCCAGGCACTTATAGCACATTCCACAATCATTCCTACTAGGAAAATAATAGCCCCTGTACGACCATCAATTTGACCTGTGCTGAGAAAATAAAGGGATAGAGCATACATGATGAGCAGACGAATGACCATCCCAATCGTTAGCCATTTGGTTTTTCGATTTGAAATGATAATCCCATGATACAAGCAGCGTAACGCTGAAAATATGGTCACAAAAAGAAGGATACGGTAGGTGTTCTGAATCTCCTCTACCATCTCTCTTCCCGCCCCAAACAACGTCAAATAAATCCAATTACCTAGTGGTGTATAAGCAATTGTCATGGCGACCAAAAATAAAAGAAGAATGACATATACCGTCACTCTAAACATATTATGAAAGGATTTCTGATCTTTAATTAAGGCAGAGCAAGTCTGTCTGAGCAAAACAGCCGATTTTTCCGTGAATACAAAGATACTCATTGCGATCGCATAGCAGGCAATCACAAACTCTGCCTGCTCTGATCTAGCTAAAGTACTATTGATAATCACATGAGACAATGTGACTAAGCTTGCCGAAAAGCCCAATGGAATAAAGAACAAGAGCAATGTCCTTGTACGTAACTGTTCCTTTTGTTCTAAAAGTTCCTTCAACCGCTCCACCTTCAAACTTTTGATTGTTTAGCCACCGATGTGTGACATCTCTACTTTTCTATCTTTCTTTATTGTATCATTTGAACGAAGCTCTGAGTAGCGGTCTTCTCGTTTATTCCAAGTTGTTTGAATGAAGCTGATCAGCTTTTGATCAGACGTGTCGCTTCGAAGCTGTTCACGCAAATCTGTTCCTTGACTTGCAAATAGACAGGTATATAACGTGCCGTCAGCAGATATTCTTGCTCTTGTGCATGTAGAGCAAAAGGTCTGTGTGACAGAGGAAATAAAGCCTACCTCTTTATCTGTCCCTTTGTAGCGATAGCGTTTGGCCACCTCACCAGTATAATTGGACTCAAGTGGCTCAAGTGGAAGCTCCTTATGAATCATCTCCTGAATCTCTTTGCTTGGCACAACCTGATCTAAACGCCATTTGTTCGCATTCCCTACGTCCATAAATTCAATAAATCTTAGAATATGTCCTTTTTCGAAAAAGTAATGAGCCATAGGTAGAATATCCTGGTCATTCACACCTCTTTGTACAACCATATTCACTTTAACCTGTAAGCCTGCTTCCTTAGCCGCCTCAATTCCTTCTAGAACAGGCTTTGTTTTAAAACCTCTACCGTTGATCGCACCAAAGGTTTTGTCATTCAAGCTATCTAAGCTTACAGCAACACGCTGCAAGCCTGCCTTTTTCAGATCATGAGCATGTCTTTTCAGTAAAGAGCCGTTTGTCGTTAAAGCAATATCCTCTACTCCTTGAATAGACGCTAATTGTTGAATGAGCTGAGGGAGATTTCTTCTCAGCAGTGGCTCTCCTCCGGTAATTCTAAGCTTCTTTACCCCGATAGATACAAATAGTCGAGCTAGACGCTCAATCTCATCAAAGCTCAACAACTTGTCTTCCTGTAAGAAAGGATAATCTGCTCCGAAAATCTCTTCAGGCATGCAGTATCTACACCTAAAATTACACTGATCTGTTACCGATATTCGCAAATCACGAAGAGGGCGACCCAGTTGATCTACAACTGAAGCGCCTGCTTCTGTGTTTGGATTAGTATCCATATGTGCACGTTGCATTGTACTGTGTTTGTCTTCGCTGTTCATCGTCATTTCGTCACTTCCTTAGCACACGATTCGTTCAGGATGAGTATAAATATTCATTCTCTGATCTCTGATGAAACCAACCGTTGTAATCCCTAAATCCTCTGCTAGCTCGAGAGCAAGGTTAGACGGAGCCGATTTTGAGAGAAGAATTCCTACCCCTATTTTAGAAACCTTTAGCACTACCTCTGAGGAAATTCGTCCACTAAAAACGATAATCTTATCCTTCATACTTATTGAATGCTGCAGGGTATGACCATAAATTTTATCCAAAGCGTTATGTCGCCCAATATCCGACCTTGTTACTAGTAGGCTGGAAGCGTCACTTAGCGCAGCATTATGCAATCCACCCGTTTTTTGAAAATCCTCAGAGCTCTGCTGCAATTGCTTCATTAATGCTATACATTGATCTGCCGATATCTGATTTCTGGTCATAATCGTTTTTGCTGTTTTGGCATCATTTAAGAAATAGAACTGTCTGCTCTTTCCGCAGCAGGAGCCAATCACTCTTTTTGAAACCATTGTTTTGTTTACGTTTCTCTTGTTTTGTAACTCAATATAGGCAAATCCAGCTGTTTTGTCAATAGATAGGGATTCGATATCCCCGTAGGACTGGATAATGCCCTCTGACGCTAAAAAGCCGACAATCAGGTCCTGAACATGCGTTGGTGTACAAACCATAGTGGCAAATTCTTCACCATCTAAATGGACGGTAAAAGGGTATTCCAGCACAATTTCATCCTCAAAGGAGGAGCGCTCCCTTCCATCATACTTATAAGCAGACCAACGAGTAATGACATCCTCAGACATCGAATCATCCCACCTCGGTTTCAAGCTCTTCAATTCTTTTTTCTACATAACGCAAATCCTTTTGGGCATGAAACATCTCCGCCTTTTCCACAATGACAGCCGTATTGTATTCAGGAATCCCGGCATACTTTTCATAAACACCCTTAGGAATTAAATTATTCCCTTCCGGCCAGTGAACTTGAACATTACCATCCTTTACATTTTCAAGCTTTGCTTTCCCCTGGAAGGTTCCATATTTATTGTAGACAACGATCGCATCCCCTTCTTGAATACTTAAGGATTCAGCGTCCTTCTTACTAAGCAAAACGTCATAGCGATCTGCGGCATTAAACGGATCCTTGTCACTATAAACCATCGAGTTAAACTGCTTACCTCGTCTTGTTGTGACATAGAAATGTCCCTCCGATTTTCTTAGCTCTGGAAGTTGTATAGGAAGTAGATTTCCCCTTCCGTCTGGTGTCGGGCACTCACCGTCTTCACACAACCATGCTCCTCCCCATTGGAACACGTCTCCACGATTCTTCAAATTCTGGATACCCTCATAATTCGGAGAAGCCTTAGCAATTTCCTGGCGAATCTCATGAGCATTATTAAACCATATCAAATCCTTTTGCTCTGGCTTTACACGTGCCGCTAGATCCATATAAATCTCCCATTCAGCACGAGCCTCCTCCATACGCGGACCTTTGATTTCAGGTGAAAAATAAACCATACGTTCAGTTGATGTTGATGTTCCTCCACCAGGCTGCTCATAGCGTGTCATGGCTGGTAAAACAAGTACCGTTTCCTTAGCATCAACTAAGGTAGACGTATTAAAAATAATATCCTGATGGACACGAAGCTCCACACTCTCCAAGCATTGATGAATAAATTCTGGATCAGGCATCGTTTCTAGGAAGTTTCCACCTGACGTATAGAACAGCTTTAGTTTATTCGGCTGATCATCCTCTAGAAGAGCATTTTCTAGCGTGACACCAACAATATCTCCCTGCCAATCAGGAAGCTTAAAGCCCCAGATCTTTTCAATCCTTTGAATGTCATCCCCTTTAAATTCACCACCCGGTAAACTGAAAGGATCAGCTCCCATTTCACCCGAGCCCTGCACACCACTATGACCCCGAATTGGCATTAGCCCACAATGCTCACGTCCTAGAAAACCTCTTAATAAAGCAAGATTAGCAACCTGAGAAATATTGTCGGTAGCAAATCTATGCTGAGTTAGCCCCATGCTCCAAACAAAAACAGCAGACTTAGACTTCGCCAGAAGCTTGGCGAATTCTCCCATCCTTTCTTTTGTTAAACCAGAGGACTTTTCAAGGAGCTCCCACTCCTGCTGCATGATATGCTCTCTTAGCTCCTCTATCCCATTAGTATGCTCTTTGATAAATCCATGGTCTAAAGCTGATCCAGGCTCCTGTTCCTCCATCTCAAACCAATGCTTCATAACTCCATTCATAAAGGCTATATCTCCACCGATATTAACCTGATAAAAGTCATCCGCTAATTTCGTCCCAAACAATGCTGATTCAGCCACAGAAGGTATCCAATAATTATCCATCGCTGGCTCATGATAAGGATTAATACAAATGATTTTTGTGCCTTTTCTTTTAGCTGCATACATGTATTTTGTTGAAACTGGCTGATTATTAGCGGCTACACTGCCCCAGAATACCAAAACGTCTGTACCAATCCAGTCCTTGTAATTACAGCTTGAAGCTCCTATTCCAACACTACGCTTTAATGCTGTTTTGGACGGAGAGTGACAAATCCTCGAAGCGTTATCAATATGGTTCGTTCCAAGGAAACGTGCTGTTTTGGCTGCCACATAATAGGATTCGTTTGTAATACCACGGGCCGTTAGATAGAAAGCGAGCTGTTTAGGATCTATTTTTTTAATTTTATTAGCAATTGTATTTAAGGCATCGTCCCAAGAGATTCGCCTAAAGGATCTTTCTCCTTTTTCACGGATTAGCGGGTACGGTATACGCCCAAGCTTTCTAAGCTGTGTGCTATCCATGGCACGCAGCTTATCAATATCAGCATGGAGAACATCAGATTTCATGGCAGGCATAGTATTTAGCCGGAGTACGTTTAATCTCGTCGTACAAATATGTGGTCCACTAAGAGTTTGATCATATAAGCCAGAAACACCAAGCGCACAGCCATCACATACACCCTGTGTTAGGATTCGTGTTGCGTACGGTAAATTATCTTTGTTTTCCCATGCAACCTTTATAGTTTCTCTAATGTGATGGGGTTTAATTTTTCCTAATCCAAACGGAACTTTACTAACCCATAGCTTTGAATCTGGTGTACTAGGAAGCTTTGTTGGTCCTGTGTGCTTTGTTTTACCCATGATATTCACCTCAAATTAATTTTAAAAATATAGAATAAGTGCTATTACGACGTATAAAGAATAACGTATAATCCCACTATTAAAGCGTTTCCACACCCAATTTTGAATGGAAATAAAGAGATAAAAAACCGCTAAGATACTACCGTCTCCAAAAACGATAACAGTCTACAGCGGTTAGTCTTAAGCAGGTTCGCTACCAAGTGCCAACGGCAATCACTATGCTTTAAATTTCTTCTCGATGTCTTGGTCAAAAATAAAGATGGACATCCCTAGGTCTTTATCGATATCAATATCTACAAACAAATCTACAAAATTAGCTCCTAGCAGTTCTTCCATTTCAACCGGCCGATTATTCCTGTACATCTCCTTGACCATTCCAGTTCGAGCAGCACGCAACATCTCTTTTCCTTGTTCGGCTGTGGCAATAAATTTTTCTACTGGTGAAAGGTTCCCTTCCATTTCACATATCGCCCAATTTTTACAGAAGGTGGTCAATACGCGACTTGGCCCTTTTCCCATATGTCGTTTACGAAAAGCTTTTACTAAATTGCTAAATTCAGCCTCATATCTATTCATCATTTCTCTATGGTCCTCTTTGTTTATCTATAATAGTCTATTGCACTCCGTAACAAAATTCTATTTATCTTCATAACACATAGTATAACAGAAATATACGTTTCATGCTTGAACTAGCTTACCTCAACTGGTGTGTGACCCTTCGCTTTCTTTTCATTCTTCTCTTGTAGCCTTCGTATATCTACTCGGATTAACAGAGAAACAGCTAAAGCAACGACAAACATGCCAGCAAAAAATGTTAAACTTCCGGCGTAGCTACCTGTTGTATCCTTGATCCAAGCAGCAAACATAGGTCCGACTAGTCCTGCTGCTGCCCATGCCGTTAGAATATATCCATGGATCGCTCCTAATTGCTTCGTTCCAAACAAATCTCCTATATAAGCCGGTATGGAAGCAAATCCTCCACCATAGCACGTATAGACGATGGTAAGCATAACAATAAATAACAGCTGATTACTCGTATAAGGTAAGAGAGCAAACATAACAATTTGCAGGACGAAAAACGCTGTATACGTATTAGGTCGGCCGATATAGTCAGATAAGGAAGCCCAGCCGATACGACCAAGACCGTTAAATACTCCAATCGCACCAACCAAGGCAGCAGCAGCAACCATATCAATGCCAATACTCTCCATCGCTAATGGCTTGGCTACAGCTAAAATAGCGATCCCACATGTTACATTAATAAATAGCATAATCCATAAGTACCAAAAACGGCGAGTTTTTACCGCCTCATTTGCCGTCAGCTGTGAAAGATCTAGCTTAGCCTTTGCCTTACCAGCTTGAACCTTTTCTTTAAATCCTTCTGGCATCCATCCCTCTGGTGGCTTTTCTAAGTATAAAGAAGAAAATAGCATAATAACAAAATAACTGATCCCGAGAATGTAGAAGGTCCATTGCACCCCGACAGATTTAATTAAAGCATCCATGGCAGGGCTACTAATTGCTGCCGCAAAGCCAAAGCCCATAATTGCTAAGCCTGTAGCAAGTCCTCTGCGATCAGGGAACCACTTAACAAGGGTGGAAACTGGAGCAATATACCCCACTCCTAAGCCTATACCTCCAAATACTCCGTAGAATAAATACAATAGCATCCTCGATTCAAAGAGTACAGCTACTCCTGACCCAACAATACCAATCCCGAAGAATGTGGCCGCTAGTAACCCAGCCTTTCTAGGTCCGTATTTTTCTACAAAATGCCCTAGAAAAGCGGCAGATAGGCCTAAAAATAAAATAGCAAGACTAAACGTAAACGCAACCTCTTGATCCGACCAGCCAAACATACTTTTCAATGGATCTGTAAAGTTACTCCAAGCGTAAACTGAACCTATTGAAATATGAATTCCTACTGCAGCAATAGCGATTAACCAACGATTTTTCAATTTCCCCATAATGTCCCACCTTTATTATTGTTTCAAAAATAAAATAACCCCCGCATAAAAAAGAGACGTAATGACTCTTTCTTTTAACGAAGGTTAGCTTGTGACAGGAGCGCTATCCAATACCAACATGGCTTCATTTTTTTGGAATTCCAAATAAAAAAGACAAAGTAGATAAGTTTAGCTGGTGACAGGGTCTCTGTTCCATACCAAAAGTTCTACTATTTGTCACAATTCTATCAAGAAAGCGCTAGCATTTCAATCTTTTTTCTGAACTGCTTTGTTCGGCATGAAATTTACATAAAAACTATCCATAATCAAGCATATTACTTAATATAATCCTAAAGACATGATATAATTTGGATGTAAACATTTTATAAGACCAGAGTCTTAGTCAATGTACACCAAGAGTTCCTATGAAAATTAAGTATGAAAAGGTATAGTTATCTATATGATATATATAAGAGTCGGAGATAAAGTTGTACAGTCGGGCTTTATTGACGGTATTAGACATGCGAGAGGAGCCTGTACTTATGTTTCAAAGCTTTTTAGATTTTTTAATGGAGTTCGGAGTTTGGGGACTTGCCATCCACTCCTTCATTGATGCGGTTATTTTTCCGATTCCCGCATTTTTCCTTCAAGTTTCTCTAAGCTTGATCAATCCCTCTCAAGCTCTATGGTTTGCAACAGTCGGTTTTATTGCTTGTCTACTTGGTACACCTGTAGGTTATCTGATAGGTAAACTATTAGGGAATAAAGTCCTATATAAAATTCTTAAAAAAGAATGGATTGATTCTGCAACTAAACTCTTTAAGGAGAAGGGCGAGGCTGCCATCTTGATCGGTTCCTTTACTCCTATCCCCTTTAAAGTGTTTACTATTATGTCTGGTTGCCTTAATTTCCCTCTTTGGCGTCTTATGGCTTACGCTGCGGTAGGAAGAGCAACAAAGTTCTACGTTGTTGGAGCCCTGTTCTACTTTTATGGGCGCGCTGCGGAAGGAATGGTAAAGGATGTTTCTTTGTATATCTTTCTAACTGCGGTACCTATCATCCTTTTAATCATGTTCGTTAAGAATCGCCTAACGAAAAGAAAAAACAAAAAATTAGCAGAGCAAGCATCGACTAATGGACAAAATGATATTCATAATGATTCATCTCTAGCGAGCCAACAGCAAGCTGTTTCAACAGACAAATCTTCTCTGGAAGCTGAAGCAACAACTCAAGAAAACAGTGATTTATCTAACGATCAGGACTCATCTACAGCCAATGATCATCTATCTGAGGATGATAATGAGGATGAAACTGAATCAGCACGTACCAAAGGGTAATGGTCATAATCGATTAGTTCTTGAGCGTAGCTACAGGAGTTAATCGATTTTTACATGAATTTATTAACTAATGATAACTCACTAAGAAAGGAATAGATAAATCTTGAGACAACCAATTGACCTTCCTCGTTCTTATTCCTATCCTGGCATGGTAGCGATTGTTACTTCAAATTCTGATGGCATACATAACATAATGGCATCCGGTTGGCATACTTATGTGGGCTCTAGCCCAGCTATTTATGGAATTTCATTACGTAAGGAAACGTTCTCTTACGAATTAATTCAAAAAAGCGGCATGTTCGGAGTAAACTTTTTACCGGCGAATCGATCGGAGTGGATTCAATCAGTTGGAACCTTTAGCGGGAGAGAAATGAATAAGTTTGAACAGCTTGGTATTGAGTATGAAGCAGGGCTAAAAGTTGATGTCCCTATACTCAAGGATGCCTATTTTGCTTATGAGTGTAAAGTAACTGACATTCTAACTCACGGAGACCATGAATGGATTACTGGTGAAGTTCTACAGACCTATATGGATATAGATATGTTTACGGAGTCAGGTATACCCGATTTTACTAAGCTCCATATCCCACTCTATTTGGGCAGATCAACCTATAGTATTTTAGATCATGAGGTGAAGCAAGCCTTTCATCCTCTTCGTTTGAAATAAAAAGAAGCTCCATCTTTTCAGTTCTGTGTAATGGAACAACGACTGAAAGATGGAGCTTATCTACTTCTAGCTTTGCTTAACTTCCTCGAACCAATTTCTTGCCTGCTCTATTTCTTCTCTAGTTAGCTGATGTCCTCCCTCAGTCCAATACTCTGTAACAGGAGATTTAGCATCCTGAAGCCCTTTAACTAGCTCCTTCGTCTCTTCCATTGGAATTAAAGGATCATGTTTCCCTGCACCTATAAAAACGGGTGCACCTGAAAGATCAGGAAGATTAACTCCACGCAATGGAACCATAGCATGAAACAATATAGCCCCTCGAAGGGAATTCTCGTGGAGATATAACAAACTTGCGGCGATATTTGCTCCATTGGAGTAGCCAACAGCATAGACCTGATCACGCGTAAACGTGTATTTAAGCGCCATTTCGTCAAGAAACGTATGAAGCTCCTTAGTCCGCTTTATCAAGTCCTCTTCGTCAAAAACACCCTCTGCTATTCTACGAAAAAAACGAGGCATTCCGTTCTCCAAAACATTCCCTCTTACCCCTAATACAGAAGCAGTCGGATCAATCATTTGGGCAATAGGAAGTAAGTCTCTTTCGTTTCCTCCTGTCCCATGGAGCAGAAGTAGAACTGGAGCCTTTTCATCTTCTCCCTGTATAAAAACATGCTCATGATTCATTGTACTCTCCACCTTTCACCCTTACTTTCCCTTCTTTATAACTAAACCAAGATGCTTTTATTACTGGCACATCCCAAATAAAGATTTTATGCTTCTTTCGTATCCAAAGGCTTTAGCTTAGCTTCAATCTCTTCACGCTGATCCTCGAAATATGGAGGTAAAGCAAGGTTCTCTCCTAAGCTTTCGAATGGCTCATCTCCTTCAAAGCCTGGTCCATCAGTAGCAAGCTCGAACAGAATTCCATTAGGCTCTCTAAAGTAAAGAGATTTGAAGTAATATCGCTCTACAAATCCAGAGTTAGGAATACGTAAATCATTCACTACCTGAATCCATTTATAAAGCTCCTCCTCACTCTCCACTCTAAAGGCAACGTGATGAACACTTCCACGACCTGAACGTTCTGGAGAAAGGTCAGTCCGCTCCTCTAAATGAACCTCGGCACCCGTTCCCCCTTCACCCGTCTCATAGACAATAATATCTGGCTGCCCCTCTACCTCTGAAGGATAGGAACCTTTTTCAGAGAAACCAAGCACACTGGTTAGGACCTTAGCTGTTTGTAAAGCTTCAGGTACGGTTAATGTAACGGGTCCTAGGCCACGGATGCCATGCTCATTAGGAATTGGACTTTTTTCCCATGGTACCCCTCCTTCTACTCCTCGATTATGCTCATCGGAGACAAGAACAAGTCGTTGTCCTTCAAAGTCCTGAAAGGCTAAAGTAGCTCTGCCTGTTTGATGAGAAATTTCGTCGTGTTCAACACCATATTGATCAAAACGCTCTTTCCAGTATTGAAGAGAAGCATTACTTGGAACTCTTAGGGATGTAGCACTTATACTTCTTGATCCCGGGTAGGTCTGCCCAGCGTTAGGAATTTCAAAAAACGTTAGATCAGTACCAGGATTCCCTCTTTCATCTGCATAAAATAAATGATATACACTTGTATCATCCTGATTAACCGTTTTTTTAACTAAACGTAAGCCCAACACTTGTGTATAGAACTCATAATTTTTCTTAGCGTCAGCTGTAATGGCTGATACGTGATGTTGTCCTTTTAATGGTTTTACAGTCATCATAGTCACGTCCTTTAGCTTATTTTTTTCAACAATTGGAAGAAGTCTTCTAGATCATCTAACTAAAATTGTACACAATGTAGGATAGTTTTTCCAATTCCCTTGCATTAAAACTATGTTTTTAGAATACGGCAGCAAATAACTCATGATTCAATTCTGTTAAATTAACTAAATAATTTATAGTTACTATCTTAAAGTAAAGATATTAAATTGTCAAAGGTTTATCTTTTTTACCGTATACACTCTAAATCTTAATGGCAACACTGTAGATAAACCAATAATTCTTTGTAAAGTTTTTGCCAACATCAACCATATATCCTGCAACTTTTTTCGCATTTGTAAGTCTATATATTTGAGTCATCTTCATACAAACTACCAAAAGGTACATGACCTACAAGATGAAAAAAGGAGACAGAGATAATGAAAAAGGTAATGTCGAAGTGTACGAAAGTGGGGGTCACCTGTACGCTTCTTGGAACACTCTTACTTCAAGGGCCAACGGGAGTAGCCGTTGCAAATCAAACTAATCTATCCACAAACCTTACAGCAACTCAAGACAAATTGATCATGAGACAGGATAGCAAATCAATGAACTTTAACGGTCAAACCGTTCAAGCAGCACAGCCAATTACCCTTAAAAACAATATGAACTATATTCCACTTGCAAGCGTTGCTAAGCTATATGGCTTTGAAATGACTTATCAAGCAAGCACCAAGGAATCAATCGCTAAAAGTGGTGACCTTGAATTTCGTTTCAAAATTAATTCTAGAGATATCAAAGTGAACGGTACAACGATTCAATCACCAGCACCTATGTATGTCCAAGATGGTAGCTTAATGATTCCTATTCGTACATGGGCTGACTTAACAAAGAGCAAATTCTCAGCCTCTGGCTCTGAGTATACATTCAGCTGGAGCTCAGCTCCTCAAGCAGCGTTTGAAGTGGAGCAGGACGCTATTTATGCCACTCAAACAAGAGTCACATACAAGGATAAAGCCACTACATTTGCTGGAAGAAAAATCGTTGATGAGCGTTGGGAAGGAAACTTAAATATTTTCCAAAGTTCAGGTACATATGTGATTTCTCGTTCTGTTAAAGATAGCAGCGGAAAATGGAGCGATCCTTACGAGGTAACCATCCAAGTTCGTGAGCCTAACCAGCCTCCTGTGGCAGACTTTAGCACGGATTTAGAAGAGTACCGAATGGGTGAACGTATCATTTATACGGATCTATCCACAGATGATGAGAATAGTATTGTTCGTACAACGTGGACTGGAAATGAACTTGCTTTCTTTCATCCTGGTGAGCATGAGGTCACCTTAGAGGTTGAAGATAAACATGGATTAACAGATACGATTACTAAAACGATTACAGTTACAGATGAGGTTCTATACACAAGAGATGCGTTCTATCGTCTATTTACACCAGTAGGAGAAAAGTTTCCAATTGGTGGAGCTGAGGTATTAACGTATGAAACGGTTGAATACCAAACATATAATGAAAAAACACCTCTTGTTCTAAGTAACAGTCCAGAAACATTACATGGAAATAATGGTATCGCTTATCAGGATAAGCTTTCTGGAAAATTCTACTTTAATGCCCATAACAAAAACGGTTCGAATGAAGATCTAATGGTTTACCTAGTAGCTACTAACAACGGAAATACAAGCGCTACAGTTGAAACTCGTTCTTTGGGAATAGGTGGACCTACATTATATGTTTCCACAAGTGGAAAGCTTGGACTATCTAGATTTTTAGCATCATGGTCTAAACAAACGGATAAAAAGTCAGTAACAGTTCCTGCTGGAGAGTCAAAAATCGTTCTTCCAGAGCTAAGTGCTGTTCCACTCAAGCCAGGTCTTACTATTACGTCCCATGCTGAAATGTACGCTAGTAAAGAGCTTACGTTTACTGTGGTTGTCTTAGATCCAGGAAAGGATCCACTTAACGCTATTCCTTATTTATACCCTCTACAAAGAGATACACATATGAGAGGAACGTTTGAGGAAGGTGTACGTGTTATTGAAATTGATGAATATTTAGGTGAGACTCCTAAGCGAGTTGTTATCGGTGATAATAGACAGGATCAGTTTATCGCAGGTATTGATCCTTTAACTGGACGTCCCGAAACAAACCGTGGAAACTTTGGCTTAATGTACAGTATGAAAGTATATGTAGCTCCTAATACACTTATTGCCTTAAACCCTCGTGGTGGCCATTACGCTGGAGCGTTTCTAGTTAATGGGAAAGTAGTGAATACAACAGATAAAAGTATTCTTCAGAATGCTAACGAAGCTGCTGTTCTGCATAGAACGGGAAATCGTGCTGAAACGGTGGATATTTCCTTCTCTATCGCTTCAGGTAGTAATTTACCTTTAAGTATGCTCTTCCTCCCTTTGAATCAGGATCAAGAGCAAGAAGCTGAAAATGGAGATGAGTAATTAAGCACCTGCACCTATTCATAAAATTTTCATTGATAAACAAAGTATCAAGTATAATTGTGCCATCCAAACGTTGCTCCGTTTGGATAGCACTTTCTTTTTATCCAACTAGCTTGAGAATCATCCAAGTGGGTGAGCTATGAATAAAATTGATACCGTTATATTCGATTTAGATCAAACCTTACATGCCATTTTTCAGCTTTCACACAAGTAATTATTATGCTGATGCTATTTGTAAGGATTTTAGAGATATCCCTGAGTTAATCAATCAACTTATGTAGTGTATTTTTGCACTTAAATGACTGAGCCTACTCAATTCAGATAAAAATAGGTGAAGAATTCAATCTTTCATAATTTGAATGGAGCTTTTATAGATCCTTTAAAAGTTAACCAAAGTATGAATGAAAAACAATGACAGAGAAATGAAGGTGGTCAACCTTTAGTATCTCACCTTCTTTCCGGATAAATGAGGTAAAGATATGAATAGTCTAGAACAAACTTTGAAGCAGAGTTATGGTATTAAATCCAACCATATAGAATCAAGACAAGGAGGGTGGGCTGCCCTTGCCTATGAAGTATCAGATGGCAAAAGTGTATATTTCTTAAAGGTTTACGAAAAAAGTCGAGCGTCCACACCGAAATTAACAGCTCTAATAGATCAATATTCTCCTATCCTTGTTTGGTTAGAACAAGAAACAGATTTAGCAGGTAAAATCCCAGTTCCTCTTCTTACAAAAGACGGGAATTATAAGTGTGAAGATAAGGACAATATTTACCTTCTTTATAAATTTATTAACGGTCAGACTATTGGAGAAGATGAGTTATCAGAACAACAAATTTTAGAGTTCTCAAATATCATTGCAACACTGCATTCTTATGGAGAAGAAATACCTGTTTCAACTAAGGGTATTATTGAGGATTTTGATATTCCATTTCTAGAGGATTTAGAGAAGGTTCTTCATAGAAATGAAATACAGCTACCGAGGGATTTAAGAGATTTAATAGTAATTTATAAACAAGATGTAATTCAACGTATTCAAGATGTTAAAGAGTTATCTATCAAATTAAAGAGTAAACAACTCAATATGTCCCTTTGTCACTTTGATTTGCACAATTGGAATTTGATGCAGGCAAAAAGGTTAATGTTAATTGATTGGGAAGGGCTGAAAATTGCCCCAGTAGAAGCAGACATTATGTTCCTTACTGATAAGCCTTATTTCAATGAGTTTATGAGCATCTATAAAAGTATCCATGAAGATTACACTATAAATCAGGATGCTCTTCAATTTTATAAAATTAAAAGGAATTTGGAGGATATATGGGAGTTTATAGAGCAAATCTTATTTGAAGATATTGATTCAGAAGCAAGAGAAGAAGCTCTTTCCTATCTAAATCAGCTAATGGAATAAAATAAAGAGCATGGGTGCCTCCATGCTCTATTTCTTATTAAATTAACTTATAAAGAAGCCTTTGTGAACCTACTCATTAGAATTCCTTCTAAACCCAAGTGTTGACTCTCTTTTCACAAGCTGAACCTCAAGCTCATGATTAAGTGTCTCATCCACTTTATTCTCTATCAGATGAATAAGTTTAGTTGTAGCCGTCACACCAATGTCATAGATTGGCTGGACGATCGTACTGATTTCAGGCTCAATCATTTCTGTTAGCTTAATGCCGTCAAAGCCGATAATGGCTACATCATCTGGCACTTTAATTCTCAGAGCCTTTAATGCTTTTATGGCACCAACTGCCATCAGGTCATTCGCAAAGAAAATGCCATCCACATCCTTATGCTCACCAATTAACTGATCCGTTAGCGTCCTGCCACTCTCTAAGGTGAAATCCCCTTCATAAATAATAGGTTCAAGACCAGAATATACTGCTCTAAGATGATCCTCAAAACCTCTCATTCTCTCTATAGAGGGAAGTAAGGACTGTGGTCCGCTAATATGAGCAATTTTACGACATCCAATCTCCTTCAAATGTTCAACAGCCATAATCGCCCCTTTATAATTATCAATTCCAATAGAATTTGATGATTCTGTAAAGGCAGCTCGGTCAATTCGTACGAAGGGAATTTGCAAGGCTTCTAAATCCTTAAGAGCTTGTTGATCAAATTGAAATGAGGCTAAAATAAACCCATCAACATATCGATTTTGAAATCCTCTCCAAAAGCTATTGCTTTGAAGCTCTTCTTCCTGTGTATTCACTAAAATAATGTTGTATCCTTTTTCTTTAGCTACCTGTTCAATGGCAATAACTAAGTCAGGGAAGAACGGATTAGTGATATCTGGAATAATTAAGGCTATCGTATTCGTTTTTTGTTTGGCCAACCCTCTAGCAATTTCATTCGGTTTGTAATCGAGTCTGTGCATAACCTCTTTGAGCTTTTTTTCCGTTTCCGTACTGATATAGCTCGTATTGTTGAGATATCTAGAAACAGTAGCCACAGATACACCAGCCTCTCTAGCCACATCACGAATGGTCACCTTACTCTTCTTCACTTTATCCATAACCCTCTTCCCTACTCATAATATCAATTAATTTTATTTTCAACGTTTTATTTTCAACGATTACTCTGATGCATGCTCTTGGATAGTCACTGAAGCAAATTCTGTCTCCGCCTGCTCAAGATGTCCAAAACCAAACATTCCATATTTAAAGCTACTGTCTTCTACAGTTAACACTTCTTTATCATTAATCCATAAAGTGATCTGACTGCCCTTAACAATGAGCTTAAACAAATAAACCATGTGGGGCTTCCACTCGAAGCTCACCGTTTTCAGGCGAGTATGCCCAAAATCATTTTTAATAACAGAAACCTGATCCTGTCCATCAAAGCCTACTAGATAATGACGCTGAATTCCTTGTGCTCTTGCAAGAAGCATATGACTCTGTCCACGAAGGGGTTTAAGCGTGACTTCTAACGTCAAATCCTCCGAATAGTAGTTACCTGAGTAGGAGGAGGATTCATCCTCTGATCTCCCCTTCAGCCATCCACCTTGTAGCGTCCACTCTCCCCGATTATGAGAGAATGGTGTAATACATTTAAATTCCTCATATTGCTTGGAAAAGTCGATTTTATAATGAGCCTGTCCATAAATTCTAAATTCATCAAGATAGAGACAGCCTAACGCTCGATTTACTAATGGAGAAGGGCTTTCAATTAAAAAGCCTACCTCATCAATGATAGCACCGTCCGTCTCTGGAATAGTAAACTCAATCGTGTTCCATTCCTGATTCTTTAGCGTTACGGGTACCAAGGCTATTTCTTTTTTGCTATACGTTTCTCTAACATAAGGAGTTAGGATGATATCCTCTCCCTCCCATTTGTCGAGGAATATCTTAGCTGATACCTGCTGACCACTATTTGCCTGTGGGGCAAATGTAGGCTTATATCGTTCATCATTAAAATCCTCTCTCCGATAAAAGGATTTATAGAATATTTTTCCTTTCTCGCCTTCTACCATTCTATCAAAAACAACCTCTAAAGAGCCACTACTTTCGTAGCCAACCTTATCGCTAGCCTGTAAAATAAGCTTTGTTGTGTCTGTACGGAAGCCATGAGTAGCTCCTGGTAGGTTAAAATCAAAGTAAACCTCTCCATTCTTTACAGCCTGCTGTAGCTCTTGTTGTGGCTCCTCCTTAGCTAAACGATAGCCTAATAAAGCGACCTCCTTAGAAAATGTAGGGATATCCAAAATATTTAAATACCCTGACACACTTGAGGTTACAATAAAATCGTTAATTGGCTTGCGATAATGCTGTGGTATATTGTTAATTCCAGCTAATACGCCTACAATCGTGCCCACATTTCCTGCGTTACAGTCAGTATCCCAGCCACACATCGTGGCTATTTCCACAGTCCTTGAAAAATCCCCTGCCCCATAAAGTAAGGCAAGAATACATACTCCTGCGTTCGGGATAATATGACACACTCCAGTATATTTATCGTAGCCCCACTCTTCCTCTAAATAGCTTCGACAGGCTCTAAAATCATTAGGCTGCTGCTTATGAAAGTCCTGTACAGCACGAACAACCTGAGCATACGTGCTATCGTTAGGGATGGTATTTAATCCAGCTTCAATAAGCTGATCTACAGTTACATTCTCTTCGAACGCTTTAGCAATACAGGCGGCCATAAATCTCGCTCCGTATAGCCCATTTCTATCATGGGATACACTCGCAGCTTTTTCCGCATAATCTGCTGCTTTATCTATCTGACTCGGGAACAATAACCCCCATGTATCAATAAAAATTTGCCCACCAATTTGCTCAGCCGCAACCAATCCATTTACTTCTACTGATCCCGACCTAGGAGCTTGAATCCCTCTCTTTAGATTCATATAGGAAGTATGCTCAGTGCTGACTCCTTCTCCACCCCACCAGAACATTCCTATACCTTCTCTAGCGTAGTTAAGCCATGCTTTCCCTACATCCTCGGCCTGAAGCTCCCTATCCTTGGCATCATCATAAAGCGCACGAATGAAGAAAACAGGACCGTTTGCATCATCGTCAGCAGCAAAATTTTTGTAATCCTTTACATAGCCTGTAATATCTCCATATATCTGTTCAATTCTTTGGTCTGTCCATACAGGAGGCTCAACTGGAGCACCTAGCCTTATCCCAACATTCATCCCTAAAAATCCTGCATAAATTTTCTCTACATATCCTTCTGGTATCATTCCATACACCTCCATAAATCGTTCATCACCTATAGTAAACTCGTACGTTTTTGATTTAATTCAATGTCATCCATAATAATCTTTCTAGCGACCTCAGTGAACTGATCAGCTCGTTCCATTAAATTTAATCTATTGGTCTCTTCAAGCAGAGCAATATCCTCATCCTTCAAAGCCTTATATCCATACCTAGCACCTAAAATAACACCAATCATGACACCAATAGAATCTGTATCTCTCCCAGAATTAATGCCATCATATAATGCTTCGTATAAATCCCCATCATGCAAAACGATATACGCCAACGCTAATGGAAGCTCTTCAATTGAAAATAGACGACTTGGTGTATAGTGATTAGATGGAACACCTATTTTCTCTAGCTTCCGATGCACATCATCACCCATAGGTGAGTACTTAGCTATAATTGAATGGAACACGTGAACAACCTTATCTCTATCTTCCTTCTCTGATCGTAACTCTCTTGCAGCATCGGTCAGTTCCTTAATTGCTGCTTTTGTTCCATCCTTGGCATACTTTAGTGCTGTCTCTACGATTTCATCTACTGTTCCTTCTCCATCAAATGCTTTAGCTACACAAGCGGCAAGAACACCGGCTGCTTCCAGTCCGTAGCTACTCTGATGCCCCATAGCAAAAAGAATTGCTTCATCGTAGGCAGCCCTAGGATTTCCGGCATTGACAATACCAATCGGGGCTATATACATGGCTGCGCCACAATTGATCATATTACCTACACCTGCTTCACGTGGGTCACAGTTTGCTAGAACATGACGCATAAAAATATATTTTTCAGGATAAAAAAGCCTATCTATGATCAAAGCTTCCTTACCGAACTCAGGAACATAGATTTTTCTATAGGCAATTTCTTTAACAAACTCATTGCCACAATCATACGCGTCCACATGACGCTGTTCTATGTTATAAACGTTCATTAGAGCAATAGTCATAAGCGTATCGTCCGTTACTATTCCATGACCTCTTTGCCTACCCAACGTTACTTCTACAGGTTCATTTTCCTTCCACCAGCTTGTTCTGAGTGTTTCCACTCGCCCGTATTTTTCCCGAATTTGATCATAGCTCAGCTTCTCAACGGGAGCACCCATAGCATCTCCCAAGGCTGTACCCAAAATAACCCCTCTCACTCGATCCTGAAACGTTAGCATATACAAAAACTCCTTGCTTCTGATTTAATATGACTTACCGTATAGAAACGGGGGACGCTTATTTTCTCGTCCCCCATTTTTTCACATATCAAGCTATGGCTTTCTGCCCTGAGCTTCCGTGAATTTTTGGCTAAAACTTAATTTAAATACTCATTAGCATATTCTGTGATTTGGTCTCCACCAGCACGCTTCCACTCTTCAACAAACGTATCGAAGGCGTCAATTCCAATCTTACCTGACACAATATCTGTAGCAAACTCAACATAAAGATTGTTCATTGCATCCCAATTCGTAACGTACTGATCAGGAATAAGGAATATATTATCCTCCGTATAAAATTCCTGAAGAAGCTCCAGCGACCTTTCTGCTGTTTCCCCTAATAATGGCGTTTTTAGCTCCATTTCTGGCTCAAACGCACTTGGCTCCCAGAATCTTGCGAACCATTCATTATAGTATTTTTCTGTCAGCTCAATCTCACCATCAACGATATTATAATGCTCTCCCTCAAAGCCTAAGCGATCTAGCATTTGACCATTTGGACTTGCCATGTAATCTAGAATTTGAAAAACTGTATCTTTGTATGGTGACTGTGAAAAGATAGCGAATCCTCTTGATTCCTTAATAACATCCGTTGCCCCAAAGCCTTGATACTCTCCTTTTGCTGGAGGAAGGGCCACAAGCTCAGCTTCTGCTCCGTTAACCTGTGTCATTTTCCCGTTATAAATATCGATAACCTTCCCAGCTGTTCCAACAACTACAGCGGCGTCACCGTCATAGAAAGCTTTTTCTTTTGTATCCCATTGCTTGGTAACAAACTGCGGGTCTAATAGCCCTTCCTGATAAAGCTTACTGTAGAACTCAAGCTTATCTTTTTCATTTTGTGAAATTTTAGAGTACTCATACGTGCCATCGGCTTTCTCCATCCACGTTTGGTTAATACCAAACGCCATGTTAAAGATCATGTCTAGCTCTCCAATATCTCCAGCCGTCGTAATGGCATAGCCTGGCTTACTTCCACCTGGCTTTTTCTCAACAACCTCTTTGAAAAATTCAAAATACGTTTCTACTGTAGGATTATCCATTAAAGCTGAAGATGTTTCCAATTCATTGAACCAATCAGCTCGAATCACTGGCGTTCTTTGAGCCAGTGGCTTTACCCAAAGAAGATACGGATAGTTCTTCACTCTTTCAATATTATGTGGTTCCATAATATCCTTTAGATACGTTGAATTCTCAATATAAGGTGTTAAATCCTCTAAAACACCTTGCTGAGATACCTGTAGGTCTCCACCTTGGAAGTAAATGAGATCAGGTATATTTCCTCCCCCAAGTAAAAGATTTAATCGCTCTGCATAGTTTCCTTGAGTTAAATCGATAAGCTCAAACTTAACATCAAGACCTTCATCCTCTTTTAGAGCCTGTTCTAAGGACTCAAAATATGTGACAGAAACAGGATTAGTTGTTGTGTCATCCTTGTTAACGACTTTAATTGTTATTGTTCCTTCTGTTTGAGTTTCTTCTTCTGGCATTGCTCCTTCATTGTCTTGAGAGCAAGCAGCTAAGCTAAAAATCAGCATTAAACCTGCTAAAATCAAAAGTAGCTTTTTCACATTAATTCCCCCTACATCTTTTAATGAATGGATAAAAAATGAATACAATCCATAAGCTTTACTTTGCATCAGATTTATATGGTCTTTCATTGATGCCTCATATAATTGCCTTACCTAGATCTTACCTATAGTAAGTGTTTAAGTCGTTGGCGATCTGCCAAAGCGAGGAGCCTTCTATGGAAGGGATACAAATGCCTTTAACAGGATCTAAAGATTCTCTCCAGGCTTCCGTGACCACATCAGCTCCTTGTAAAGCACCTGCAAGAGCTCCTACCATTGCTGGCATACTATCCGCCTGCTTTGGCAAAAGGGATGCTAGCTGAATTCCTTCCTCTAGTCTTCCCTTAGTTCCGCTAAAAATGGCATAAGCTACGGCCAGCGTTTCTGGAGCAATATTCGCATAGTTATAGATGGCATTCACCACTTGGTTATGCAACGCAGGAATCGCTGAAAATGGTGAATCCATCGAGCTTGCCATTATATCTTGAGCCTGCTTCACCTTTCTGCCAAGCCATGAATCCTCTGGCACATAACGCAAACCAGCCTGTACAACTTCTTGAGGCTCTGCTCCTGTCATAGCAACAGCTATACTTGCTGCCATTGCTTGGGCGGCAAAAACTCCATCCTCAGCATTCGTGATGGAAGCCATGCTTTTAGCGATTTCAGCTGCCTTTTCTGGCTGGCCCTGACAGATTAATCCGATAGGTACAGCTCTTGCTACTGCTCCATCATCATAGTGATGCGGATTGTCATTTCCTGAAGCGGGTGGAAGAATGCCATTAGTAATATTTTCAATGGAAGCGCGTTCACTTACACCACTCCAAATACGATCCCCATGCTCAACCACATACCTCTTCCAGCCATCAAGAAGGGCAGCGTTAGAAAATTCCCCTTTACAGTCCATTAGCATCTTCGCTGCAACAACAGTAAACTCAGTATCGTCTGTACCTGATAGCTCAAGAATGCTTTCTTCCATAGCATGTGTAAAAGGAAGAGACATCTTGTTGATCCGATGCTCATCTGTTAGCTTGGTAAAATTCCACAGTCTCCCTCTACGCTTTTTTGGAAGTACGACCGTGCGATGATACATAGCTGAAAAGCCAATAGAATCCCCCATAGCTAAACCTAATAGTGATCCGTATATGCGATCAATCGTTGACTTACTCATCAGAACCCCTCCTTACTAGAGCATCAGCAAATTGAGCTGAAATCTCCCGCACATCCATCCCTGCCGTTGCTTGAATACATACTCCACGAATAATGTTAATTCGATTTTGCCACTCTACTGGTACTGCTCTTGCTCCATGTAATGCTCCTGCCATAGCTCCATTCATGGCTGCAATCGTATCTGAGTCACGGCCGACATTTGTCCCACCTAACACAGCTGGAATGTAATCACCCTTTGCAGCAGCAAATACGCCATACGCTAGCGCTGTTGCTTCTGGAGCCATGTCTGCCCATGGATAATAAAAGATCGAAACTTTGTTGTAAAGCTCTTCAACGGCATCCTGAACATTGCTATATTTCAAGCCTATCTCTACAGCCGAATCAATTTTCCTATATGTCCAAGAATCCCTA
Source organism: Bacillus horti (assembly GCF_030813115.1). Classification (NCBI taxonomy): domain Bacteria; kingdom Bacillati; phylum Bacillota; class Bacilli; order Caryophanales; family Bacillaceae; genus Caldalkalibacillus; species Caldalkalibacillus horti. Next base: position 86,263 of record NZ_JAUSTY010000018.1, read on the forward strand.
GGGATAAAGTTCAGACCTGTTTGAATAACCTCTTCCCAAGCGCTTCCTGTCATGGCATAGGCCACACTCGCTGCAAGAGCTTGTCCACAATAGACGCCATCACGATCATGGCTAACTCTTGCCTCAATCTCAGCTAAGCGGACAGCCTCCTCTGGATCGCCAGCACTATAGATTCCAATAGGTGCGATCCGCATAGCTACACCGTCGCTCCACAGCTGATGATTGTCAGTCCCTGTATGCGGAGCCTTCAGTCCTTTTCGTAGATTATTAATGGCGCAAACCTCACTAAAGCCTCCTTTTTTGAAGCCTTTTTGATCAGCAAGTGTTTCAAACCACTCCTTGGTCATATGTTCATAGCTTAAATTCTTTCCATACTTCAAAATGATCTTAGCTGTAAGCATGGCATATTCTGTGTCATCCGTCCCTACTGGATCATCCGAAACAAAATTATCAATCCAACCAAACTGCTCCTTAATTTCGTACACACTCATACCCTCTGTTGGAGCTCCAAGTGCATCAGCCACAGAAAGACCGATTAAGCACCCATACGCCTTTTCATACCAATCCTCACGACTTAACATACATCCTCCCCCATTCACCAATGATGATTACAAAATTTTTCTACGTAAACTTTCAATACAACTCCTACTCTATTTCAACCCTTGTGTTAATCCTTAACCCCTCCTTCCAAAGCACCTTTGGCATAATACTTCAGAATAATAGGATAGAGCACAAGCAGCGGAACAATAGCAATCATAATGGTTCCTGCCTGTAATGATCCAAAATCAAGTGCTGCAATTTGATCATAGGACAGCAAATTCTGCGCTCCTAATAATGTCGTGTTATCCTGTTCAACAACAAACTGCCTCAATACAACCTGTAAAGGCCATTTGTTTTGATCATTTAGATAAATCGTTGCTCTGAAATATTCATTCCAGTGATACACCCCGTAAAACAAGCCCATCGTAGCCAAACCAGGCTTAGACAGTGGAATCATGATTCTCGTGTAAATTCTAAAATGTCCGGCCCCGTCAAGACGAGCCGCCTCCAAAATACTTTCAGGTACGTCCTCAAAGAAACGCATGAGGATAAAAAGATAAAAGATATTAATCGCCTTGTATAAAATTAAGGAAGAATACGTGTCTAGAAGGCCTAAATCTCTAACGAGCATGTACTCAGGAATCAAGCCAGGCTCAAACACCATAAGAGCGATGAAGAAAAACATAATCAGCTTTTTCCCAACAAATTGAGTACGTGCTAACACATAAGCAGCTAATGACGTTAACAATAAGTTCAAGAAGGTACCTACAAGAGTAATATACAGCGTGTTAAAGATACTTTTTATAATCAATGGATTAGAAAGCAAAAGCTGATAGTTAATCGTAGAGAAGCCTTTAGGTAATATAGATAATCCACTTAATTCACTCACTCTTAATGGATCTGTAAAGGATTGAGCCAGTAAATTTAACAATGGAATTAATACTGTAAGCGTAATCAGAAATAGCACAAAATAAAGGACACCTTGCTTCCAATCAAACTTTTTCACGTAGAATCACCTCCTCCATTACCATACACCCTTGCCTGTAAGGCGCTTCGAAATAAAATGTGTACCTAAAATCAAAATCAGACCAATGACTCCCTTAAACAAGCTAGCTGCTGTAGCAATGGAATACTGCCCACCGATTAATCCAATCCGATAGACATACGTATCTAAAATATCAATCACACTTATAACCGAGTTGTTCATCAGATTAAATACCTGATCAAAGCCTGCGTTCATAAAGAACCCTAAATTTAGGATAAAAACAGTGATTACAGTACTAGCTAAAGCAGGAAGTGTAATATATCTCATTTGCTGCCAAGCAGATGCTCCATCTATTCTTGCTGCCTCATAAAGCGAAGGACTAATTTTCATAATAGCTGCTAAATAGATAATAGAATCCCACCCAGCACTACGCCACATTTCTGAGAAAACAAGCACCCATCGAATATGCTCTTTGCTTGTCATAAAATCCATAGATGGAAGCTGAAAGAAGTTACGTATCACGTTAACCGCTCCATCGGGATGTAAAATAGAAATCCATATCCCTGCAATGACAACCCATGATAAAAAGTGAGGCAAATACACAACAGATTGCACATATTTCCGATAAGCACTGAACCTGATTTCATTAATAAGCAAAGACATAATGATCGGAACAGGGAAGAAAAAGATAATTTTCATCATACTGATAACAATCGTGTTCGTTAACACATTCGTAAACGCTGGCGAGCTAAAAAGAGTCACGAAGTGCTTCCAGCCAACCCATTCATTACTGCCTAGAATTCGATAATCCTGAAAAGCCAGCTTCATCCCTATTAGAGGCACGACATGAAAAATCGCAAAATACGTGATAGCTGGCAAAAGCATCGCATAGATAACCCAGTCTTTTCTAATTCGCGTTAAGGTGGCCTTTAGCTTCATGTTTCATCACCTCTTCCTTAGCTCTTTGCTCAACCTCTGCCCTTGTAGGCATTCCACTTTGAGCACCCCTTCTCATAACAGATAATCCTGCAGCAATGTTGGCAAACTGAATGCTGTCGTACAAGCTTTTACCTTCAGCAATCCCTACGGCAAAAGCCCCCGAAAATGTATCCCCTGCTCCAGTAGAATCTACAGGATCAACCTGTATGGGAGGCACCCATATCACATCCTGCCCATCAGAGTAACAAACACCTTTAGACCCACAAGTGACCACTAATTTATTTGGGTGCTTTATCAGAAACGACTGGAGCGCTTCTTCATTCAAGCTACTCTTGTCCGAACCCTGATCAGAATCTATCCCAAATATAATGGCGTATTCATATTCATTTGGAGTTAGATAGGTTGTTTTTTCAATTAAGTTTTCACTAAGCCTCTGAGCCGGTGCTGGATTCACAATGGTTGTTTTCCCTTTCTCATGAAGGATAGGAATGATATATTCCAACATCTCTAATGGAGTCTCAAGCTGAAAAACAATCACATCATAGGCCAACAGCTCATTAGCTACCTTTTTAATATAAGCTGTATCTGTGTACTCATTCGCTCCTGGAACGACAATAATTCGGTTTTCACTATGACAGACCTCAATAAATGCTACGCCTGACGGAGCTTTTGTTATTTCTTGTACGTGATCTATGTTGATATCGTGGTGGATGAGATTTTCCTTGGAACTGTAACCGGTTTCATCTTGGCCAAGCGAACCAAACATAAACACATCTGCACCTAGCCTTGAAGCAGCAACCGCTTGATTGGCTCCTTTCCCTCCATGGGAGAAGAAGTAGCCTTGACCCAAAACTGTTTCTCCGGCGTCTGGCAACACATTTGTCTCCACCACATAATCTAAATTTATGCTTCCTACTACTGCAATTTTTGGCATACAATCACCTATCCTATTTCAGCTTCGTTTCTCTCTATTCTATCCAGCTATTTTTCTATATTTTAAATTCAACTCTATACATGACTATTAATTTATGGAATCATCAGCTTCATTAATGGAGCATGCTGCTGTGCTCCATACACATCACGATCTCCAACAGTTCCAGAGGAAATATCTCTTGCCATTGTGACCTTGAATCCCAGCGCTTGATCGAAGAATATCAGATGGTGTACATCCTCTTTCTGTATGTTATAGAGCTCACAGATCCGTTCTACGGTTATGACACCTGAACGCTTCACTCGTTCATATTTTTCCTCCGAGTCAAACAAAACATCTAGGGTTAGCTCAAACGGACCAGAATTTTTACTTCGAAGCACCTTTGCTAGCTCAAACAATGATATTTCTGAGTTTGACATTTTGCCCTCCCCTTCCTATATAATGAAGATTATTTTATTCAGCATCATTTGCTTCTAGTTATCTCTTTTATAAGAATGTCAATTCTCTAAATATTCAATAGAGAATGGGTTCTCATCAATCTCCATTAAATGATATATAGAAAACTCGTAGACTGGTCCAAACTCAACATCACTTGGCGCAAAAGGAAAAGCTAGGTTTCCTGCCGTCGATTTACGTTCCTCGTAACCAAAATGTAAGAACGTAGAACGAACACTTGAACATATACTATTCGCTAGCTCCTGAGTATCCGCTATGACTTCAAACAAAACACCAATTTCATGTCCTGTAAAAGCCTCCTTCTCCTTCTCCCCTAACACAGCATTAATGCCATAATTATAGAAATTAATGTTATACTGATCCTTTGAAATTTCCTCGTAATAGTCTAGTACTTGCTCCTCTACTCTTCTTTCAATTTCCTCTATATTTTCAATTAATATTGGGTCTCTTACACCAGCAATAACGAACGTTCGGTAAGCAACCTTTCTGGCTCCTTCAAGCTTGACGAAATACTTCTCTGCTTGATGCAGCTTACTTTTGCTGACCTGAACAACACCTTCACCTAGCTCCTTAAACTCACTTTCACTTAAATCTAGAACTAGCCCTGGTCCATGTAAAAGATAGGGGTGTTCTTTTTCGTAAAAAGTATGTGCAGCCACACTAATAGCATTACATGATCTAGCAGGATTTAAAGATTGTACCGTAAAGCTATCGTCCTTAATCGTCCCCAAAATGCTATCCTTTGTTGTACCAGGCTCTGCACACAACGCCCCACATTCGAGAATTTTTCCAAGATGATACGCTAAACCCGGATCCATTCCATGATAAATTCCAATCGCTGCAAACGGAGAAGGATCATACGCTCTTCCACAAACTATAATATCTGCCTCATTCTTAAGGGCTTCAACTATAGGCTCATGCCCCATTTGAGCCACAATACTATTGGACTCTTGAATCAGCTCATCCGTTAACTCGTGAATGTTCGAAGTAAGTGGTGTAATTCTCCCCTCTTGGTTCGCTTTTATAATCGTCTCACTACTAAAGTCAGTCCAGATGACTGCAATTTTGGCTTTCAGGTTAGCCTCCTGTAAGATCTCTTTAATAATATCTAATGTCCACTCTACATGAGGCTTTGCTCCAGCCCCACCAGCTGAACCTATCACTACAGGAATGTTTCGAGCTACGCCGTGCTTAACGATATGCTCTAGATCCTTCTTTGCTGCCCTTTTGCTCACAATAGGGACACCAGCACCTAGCTTATGTGGTCCAGCATCCGTTGACCCTGCATCTACTACTATCCCATGAAGCTCATGCTCTAGACCATTCATGAAGGAGCTTAAGGGAAATCCATAGCCTAACATGCCACAGGGTGCAAGAATGTTAATTTCTTTACTCATGCTCCAAACCTCTTTTCTATCTTTTGTAAGCGGTATCATTTTAACTATAAAAATGAAGCTATTTGCAAGCCGAATAAAAAATGAAACAATGTGTAACCGGTTACATATATCTTATATAATACTCTACTTGTTTTTTTTAAACCTGTCAATAGAAAAATCGCTCTCCAACTTGGAGAGCGACAAGTGGTAACTAGAATTAAAAGAACCGACTCATATCAGGATACCCACTCGTATTCCAGGCACCGTCAACTAGAAGGCTTGCTCCAGAAACGTAACCTGCATCCTCACTGGCTAAAAACAAAGCTGGTCCTGCCATTTCTTCTGGTTGAGCCGCTCTCCTAAACGGAATACGTTCCATGTAAGCCTCATTAATTTCTTTGTTCTCCACTAATGAAGCGGTTAGAGGAGATTCAACTAACCCTGGAAGAATTGCGTTTACCCTAATATTAGCTCGAGCCATTTCTAAAGCTCCGTTTCTTGTTAGCATTTCTACGCCTGCTTTGGCAGACGTATACGCAGAGCCAGCATACATCGGTACATGCGAATTCAGGGAAGCTATGTTCACAATAGCTCCTCCACCCTGCTTAAGCATATGTCGTGCCTCATGCTTCATAGAAAGAAAAACTCCCTTTAAGCAGAGATCCACCGTAAAATCCCAATCCTCTTCAGCTAAGTCCATAATGGCACCTGGCTTTGAAGCCCCAGCAACGTTAAAGGCTACGTGTAGCCCTCCAAAATGATCAACGGTAGTACTCACCAATTTCTCAATATCCCCTTCACTTGTTACATTCACTTTTTGGCCTAAAAATGAATCTCCCAGCTCTTTACTCATCTCATCTAAGCGTTCTTGGTTCAAATCAGCAGCCACAACCTTAGCCCCTTCTTCAAGCAAACGGCTGACGATGGCGAGACCAATTCCAGAAGCTCCTCCAGTCACGATAGCAACCTTATTGTTAAATCGATTAGATGTATTTGTCATTCCTATCCTCCTGTACAATCCTTTTTCTTTTTGTATAGCCTATTTTTATGTTATACCCTGCCTTTAGAAAATTATCCTACAAGTAGCTTTATTTGCATTCTCAAAAACAAAGCTACACCCTGTGCTAACATCGTAGCACTAAGGTGTAGCCTTCAAGTCATATTAAACAACTATATAGTGTTTCCATTATTTTATTCGGTTCTCCCAAAACTATTTAGGCAATGGGAGTACCATTTTCAACAGGATAATCAGGCTTGAGTAAAACCACATCATCTTCACTAGGCATACCACCAATCACTAGAACCTCAGACTCAAATCCAGCAATTCTCCTCACAGGAAAGTTAACAACTCCTACCACCTGACGGCCAACAAGCTCACTCGGCTCATAACGCTTAGTGATCTGAGCAGAGGAATTTTTTATACCTAGCTCACCAAAATCAATTTCTAATTTAATTGCAGGCTTTCGAGCTTCAGGGAAAGGCTCTGCCTTGATCACTGTACCAATTCGTATATCTAGCTTCATAAAATCTTCAATCGTTGCCACAGTTGGTCACTTCCTTTTCGTGCTTACTTTGTTTACATAGTGTTTCTATTTCATAGATACCGCAAACTTGTTTTTTAGAATAGTTTAAAAAAACTTATATCTATTTAAGTTTATCAATATGACCCACTATGTCAATATTTACGCTAACACCCAAAAGAAACGCTAGGCTTTACTGTGATTTCAAAAGCACGCCTCCAGGTAAAGTACGCATCCTCCCGTTCAAGTGAAGCCCAAGTATAAGGGATAAGCTGCCAGGCGTCTCCACAAATTTTTCGAACGTTAAAGGATTCACTAGATACTCCGATTGAAAATGCATTCTGACCTGCAAGCGATTCTGTTTGCTCAATCAATCGCTCCTGCAAGAGAACAGTTATTTCTTCAAAATCATTTGCCGTATTAAACAGCTGCATATTCTGATCCGATGTAACGTTTGTATAAGGGGTAAGATTCCTTGATACGTCCCTAATCTCAGCTATAGTCACAGCTTTGTAATCATAATCCTTCAAAAATCGTTTGAACAATAATGATCCGTGCGCCTTTAAAGACCAGTCAAGTAATGCCTCATCTTTAGTACCTGAAGTAAGAAACGCATAGCGGGCCTGACCCATCCCTAGAGAAAGACCCATTTTATTTCCTGCCGTATTCCACGCACTATATCCAAGAAGACGTCCTGTATATGCACTGCTTAGTAACCCCAGAGTAACCGTTTCATTACCAGCACCACCACTAGTGAAATCAATGATCATCGTAGGCTTTTGGTTAACTCCGTTAGCTTCTAAGCGAAGTATGACTGCATCAATTTCCTCCGGATCTGTGATAGCAATAACATCAAGATCAAACTCACCATTCTCTACATACTCCCCACCAATAATATCAATATGATGGATCATATTTTCGTGAACATTCATATACTCATACGGGTTTGTAATCGTTGACCCGTGCGGTCCATAATAGTCCACTTTATACCGACGCTTTTTACCACAATGATAAAAGTAATCAGCCATTCGAGCTAAAAGAGAATGTCCTAGCCCATCGGCATCAGGTAGAATAATAACACGATCAGGGTTTTGTCCCCCTTTACCGCCTAACCACGTATTCACATAGTTTTCTACCCATGCGATTTCGTTAGCCTGAACTCCTTCCGTGTAAGCATCATCTACTCCTATTGAAAGAAAATCAATAAGCCCCTCTTTCACAAATTGATCTAAAAGATAATATGTTGTCTGTAGCTTATGACGGCGTGTGTTATAGTAATGCTCTTTATTAAAATGAATCGTATCCTCAAATGTTGTACCGTCAGGCTTTATATCATAGCCATTCACAATATCAATAAAGCTCGTTGCTTGTTTTCTAGGCTGCTGCATCAAGCTTCTAGATTCTTGATAAGCCTCAAACCAAAGTCCATCAGCATAAGATGTTGTAGCCAAACGCATGATTGTATCTAGAACAAAAATAGGCTTACTTGGATAGTCCTGCTTCAGGTGACGAATGACATCAAGTAAATAGGTTGTGTCAGAATCGTAAAGTGGATAGTCCCCACACCCTCCCGGACGTAGCCTTCTACTTCCAATTAATCCACCGTAAACAAGCATATCAATAGAGATGATAAATCCATCTACACATTCTGCTTTATCTAAAATAAACTGATAAATATTTTCTACCTTACCGAAGGTTGGAGAAGAAGTACTCGTAACGGTTGAACCTGAAACTGTTTTTTCAGAGTCCAAACGATTCTTAATATCGTGAGCGTTCGGGGTGATGACGTCAATCCCAGCTGATTTCCCTTGAACAATCACATCGTCAATGTTTACAGGTCGATCATCTAATGGTACATAAAGAACTCTTTTCACCTTAACCACTCCCACTATAAAGTAATGTTTTCTCGCGTTTTCTCGCGTATTCTCCCATTTTCAACATTGACAGATTGAGAAGGAGAGTGGAGAATGTCAGGTA